>CAKTZN010000213.1 GCA_934635545.1 uncultured Oscillospiraceae bacterium
CCATAGGCCCATCAAGCAAAGGAGGTACTTCACATGGAATATGTGCTGGAGGCCAACGGCCTCTGCAAGCGCTATCACAATTTCACGGCGCTGGACGGCCTGGATATGCATATCCCCAAGGGCGCGATCTACGGCTTTGTGGGAAGAAACGGCGCGGGCAAGACCACGCTGATCCGGCTGATCTGCGGCTTGCAGGAGCCCACAGGCGGCAGCTTTACGCTGTACGGCGCGAAAAACACCGACGGGCGCATCGGGCGCTGCCGCCGCCGGATGGGCGCGGTGGTGGAAACGCCGTCCATCTATCTGGACATGACGGCGGAGGAGAACATCCGCCAGCAGTATCTGGTGCTGGGCATGCCTGCGACAGACGGCATCCCCGAGCTGCTGCGTCTGGTGGGACTGGACGATACGGGGCGCAAGAAGGCAAAAAACTTCTCCCTGGGCATGCGGCAGCGGCTGGGCATCGCCGTGGCGCTGGCGGGAAACCCCGACTTTCTGGTGCTGGACGAGCCGGTCAACGGCCTGGATCCCCAGGGCATCATTGAGATGCGGGAGCTGATCCTGAAGCTGAACCGGGAGCACGGCATCACCGTGCTGATCTCCAGCCACATCCTTGACGAGCTGTCCCGTCTGGCCACCCACTACGGCTTTATCGACGGTGGCCGCATGGTGAAGGAGATAAGCGCCGCGGAGCTGGAGTCCCACTGCCGCAAGTGCATCCGGGTGGAGGCCAGCAGCAGCCGGATCCTGGCGCGGGTGCTGGACGGCTTCGGCGCGGAGTACCTCGTGGTGGACGACGCCCAGGTGGACATCTTCGCCGATGTCCCGGTCTCGGAGCTGGCGGCGGCAGCGCAGCGTGAGGGCTGCGTGATCCGCAGCATGAAGGAGCGGGACGAGAGCCTGGAGAGCTTTTACATGAACCTGATGGGAGGTGGATGCCATGCGTAAGCTGCTGAGAGCCGACCTGTTCTGCCTGCGCAGGAGCCGCGTACTGTGGCTGTGCATGGCGGCAGCCTTTGTCATCTCCGCCATATTCCTGCTGCGGCTCAGCACGGATAACGAAAACATGCGGACACTGGACGACGCGTTTTTGCAGCTACTCCCCTTCCTGCCGATCCTGCAGGCGGTCTATATCGGCCTCTTTCTGGGGATCGAATATCAGGACGGCACCATGCGCAACAAGCTGATCGTGGGCCACTCCCGAGGCGAGGTATACGGCGCCTATCTGATCACCGGCACGGTGGGCTGCTTTGCCATTTTGCTGGCATGGGCGGCCAGCGTGGTGATCGGCGTGGTCAAATTCGGCTGGTTCGTTGCCCCGGCAGGCACGCTGCTGCTCCACGCAGCGGTAATCCTTCTGCTGACCGCCGCAGTATCCGCCATTATGACGCTGCTGTGCCTGCTGGTCACCAACCGCGCCGTGTCCGGCGTGGCCGCCATCCTGCTGGCGCTGGCGCTGCTGATCCTGGGCAGCAGCTTCTATAACGCCCTGTGCGAACCGGAGACGACCTCCCCCGCCATCATGACGGAAAACGGCTTTGAGGTGGGCAATCCGGAGCCCAACCCCGACTATATCTCCGGCACACTGCGGACCGTGTATCAGTTCGCCGTGGACGCGCTGCCCTCCGGCCAGGCCATCCTGCTGGCCAATCAGGAGCTGGCACGGCCCGGCCTCTCCCTTGCCGCCTCCGCCGGGCTCATACTGCTGGTCAGCGCTGTCGGCATGGCCATCTTCAAACGAAAAGACCTGAAATAAGGAGTTTACTATGTCGCTTCGGTGGATCCTTCTGACCGGTGCTCTGGCACTGGGTGTGCTCTTGCTGCTGCTTTATATCCTGCTGCTGCGCCGCTCCATCCGGGAGACGGCGGAGGAGCTGGAGGAAAAGCTGCGGACGGATACGAATACGCTGATCTCCATCTCCACCGGCGACAAAGCCGTCCGGGCGCTGGCCGCCCAGATCAACCGCCAGCTTCAGGCGCTCCGCAGGGAGCGCCTGCGGCTGCAATCGGGCAACGACGAGCTGACCGCCGCCGTCACCAACATCTCCCACGATCTGCGCACGCCGCTGACGGCCATCTGCGGGTATCTTGACCTGCTGGAGCAGGAGCCGCAGTCGGAGAAGTCCGAGCGGTATCTGGCCGTTATCCGGGAGCGGGCAGAGGCCATGCGGAGCCTGACGGAGGAGCTGTTCCGCTATTCCGTCATCACCGCCACGGCGGATACGCTGGGGCGGGAGCGGGTCTGCGTGAACGACATCCTGGAGCAGAGCCTGGCCGGTTTTTACGGCGCGCTGTCCGCCCGGGGCATCACGCCGGAGATCCGGATGCCGGAGCAGGCGGTGGTGCGGGAGCTGGATGCCGCGGCGCTGCGGCGGGTGTTTGACAACATCGTCAGCAACGCCGCCAAATATTCCGGCGGCGACCTTGCGGTCAGCCTGCTGCCGGACGGCACCGTCACCTTTTCCAACAGCGCGCCGTCCCTGAGCCGGGTGCAGGCCGGGCGGCTCTTCGACCGGTTTTACACCGTGGAGGCCGCCCGGGATTCCACGGGGCTGGGGCTGTCCATCGCCAGGCTGCTGGTGGAACGGATGGGCGGCACCATCGCGGCGGAGTACGAGGGCGGAAGGCTCTCTATCCGGGCGGTCTTTCCGCAATGACAGCGCAAAAGCGGGGGCAAATGTCAAGAAGTATTTGCAGTATTGACAAAAAATATCAAAGAGAGGAATGAAGATACCACACCGAAAAAGTCCTGTAAAGGAGCTTTCGCGGCATAAAACCAGTGTGCGCACTGGATTTATTCCACGGTCTCCTTGACAGGGCTTTTGTCGTTGCGTGGAGGTGAGGAAACACAGCGCGCCCGCGCTGTGCTTCACTCACACTTCATTTTGGGAGGACGTTACTATGACAAGAACCACATGCAACACCGGCAGCGGAATCCGGTATGACTTCTACACGGAACAGCTATGCAAAGCCGCCGATGATGCACCATTTGAAATGGTCGAAGAATTTCATGGTCATGTATTTCTTCCTTTTCAGCTTGTACCAGAACCGGCGAAGCTGACGAAACAGGTAATTGTAAATTTGAAAGTGCATATCATAAATAGCCATCAAGTTTGAGCTGCTCAAAACTCGGCTCAATGGTCATAGGCTGGAATTTAGGATCAGGGGCAACGGGATACAGCGGAACCTCACCGACAGGCTCAGCGCCGTCCCAGAGGTACGGCCATGCCCATTCCTCACCATAGACCATGCCGGTCTTACAGAAGTCATATTCGTTGACGCAAAGCTCATCCAACGGACGCTGATAGAGGTACACGTCACTGGCCTTGGTGGCCTTCTTGAGCGGACGGGAATGGAAGTACAGGTGCTTGCCTATATCAGATTCTCGCCGGGACAAATCCTTGCTGATGTACTTGGTGATGTAGTA
>CAKTZN010000214.1 GCA_934635545.1 uncultured Oscillospiraceae bacterium
AGCCCTGAAATATCAAGGCTTGGAGGCTTTTGAAGGGATATATAAGCAATGACAAAAATCTTATTCATCTGCCACAGCAATATCTGCCGCAGTCCCATGGCTGAGTTCGTGATGAAGGATCTGGTGGAGAAGGCCGGGCTGGCGGCACAGTTCCATATCGCCTCCGCCGCCACCAGCCGGGAGGAGATCGGCAATCCGGTCTATCCTCCGGCGCGGCGGAAGCTGGCGGAGCACGGCATCGCCTGCGGCGGCCACGCGGCCCGGCAGCTCACGGCGCGGGACTATGACGCCTATGACCTGCTCATCGGCATGGACAGCGCCAATCTGCGGAACATGGGCCGCATCTGCGGCGGCGACCCGGCGGGGAAGCTGCACCTGCTGCTGGACTACACCGACCGGCCCGGCGACGTGGCCGACCCCTGGTACACCGGGGATTTCCAGGCCACCTGGCGGGACGTGCTGGCGGGCTGCCAGGGGCTGCTGCGGGCGGTGACGACGGGAAAGTGAATTCCCACGGTTGCCAAATCGCCCAAAAGAGGGTATACTGATACCATCACAGCAAAGGATAGCATATTGATATGTTCAAACACATTCTCATCGTTTTTCTGGTCTCTATGGTGCCGCTGATCGAGCTGCGGGGCGCCATCCCCTATGGCGTGGTGTTCGGCCTGCCCCTGTGGCTGACGTTCCTGGTAGCCATCGTGGGCAACATGCTGCCGGTGCCGGTGATCTATTTCCTGGCCCGGAAGGTGCTGGTGTGGGGCCAGGACAAGCCGGTGATCGGGCGGTTCTTCTCCTTCTGCCTGCGGAAGGGCGAGGCCGCCGGAGAGAAGCTGAAGGCCAAGGCGGGCCGGGGCCTCTTTTGGGCGCTGCTGCTGTTCGTGGGCATCCCCCTGCCGGGCACCGGCGCGTGGACGGGTACCCTGGCGGCCAGCCTGCTGAACATGGGCGTCAGGAAGAGCGTGCTGGCCTGCATGGGCGGCGTGGTGCTGGCGGGCGTCATCATGGGCACGCTGAGCCTGCTGGGCGTGTCGGTATTCGGCACCGTGGCGTAAAAACGAGCATAAAAAAGAAGAGGACGCTTCTGACATCTTTCATAGGTACACAAAGTGACCTGACCTTTTGTATGGGCAGGCAGTGGCGTGAGCCGCTGCCTGCCTGTTCTTTTTTCTGCCTTGATTTTCTGTGCTTACGATACCTGCGTCTGCGCGGCCATCTGCTGCACGACCATTTCCAGAGAGGGAATAAAGTGTACCTCTGTGCTGTCAGCATCTTCCGCTGACAGGGCACTGTCTACGACGCCGATGTCGCGGTAGATGATCCGCACCTCCTGCATACCGTTGCGGTTGTAGCGGCCCGGCCTTTCGCCAATGTCAATGCGTTCAATGAACGTCCACAGCAGCTCCGGCGCCAGTTCGGCTATCTCTGTGTAGCGGCTGGCCTTCTCGATGAAGGCGTCCACGTTGGCGGCGGAGGCTTTCAACTTCTCCAGCTTCGCCTGCTTCTCAGGGATGGCCACCGCCAGTTGCTTCTGCTCGGCGTTGTAGTCGGCGGACAGCATTCGGAACTGCTCATTGCTGATTTTGCCCAGCACATTGTCCTCATAGAGCCGCTTGAACAGCGTGGACAGATCCGTGTTCCGCTTCACCATCTTATCCAGCTCCCGCTGGATGGCGGTCATCTCCTTGCGGAGCTGCGCCGTGTTCTTGCGGTTGATGTAGGCGGCGAACTGATGCTTCTTCGTTCTTGCGAAATGCGTCACCCGCCGCAGGTCATCCAGCACGAGGGCTTTCAGATTTGCCTCTGTAATATGGTGGGGTGTACAGGCATCCTTGCCCCGCTTGCCGTAGGTGGAGCAGCGGAAGTAGTATTGCTCCGGCTTCATTTTGCCTGTGCGGCACAGCACCATGTAGCCACCGCAGTCGGCACAATAGACCAATCCGGCGAACAGCCCCGGCTCATCCATGTGCTTGGGCGGACGGCGCTTGTGCTCACGGATGCGCTGTACCGTGTCCCACAGCTCTTGGTCAATGAGGGCCTCATGGGTGTTTTTCACCAGCACCTGCTCCTCCGGCGGACGATGGATGACTTTCTTGTTCTTGTAAGACAAGGTGCTGCTCTGCATATTCAGCGTGTGGCCGAGGTACACAGGATTTTTCAGAATGTCAGCAACGGTTGCTCCTGTCCATGCGTAGGGGCGTGTCGTATCCAGCCGTGTGCAAGCCACACCGGTCTGTTGGTAGTACTGGTTGGTCGGGTTCAGCACCTGCTGTGCTTTCAGCACACGGGCGATCTGGCAGGGGCCTTTTCCCTCAGAGCAGAGTTGGAAGATACGCTGAACGATCTCTTTTGTCTCCTCATCCGGTACGAGTCGCTTACTGTCACCATCCCGCTTACGGTAGCCGTAGGGCGGCTTACCGCCTAAGCGTTCCCCATTCTCCGCCTGCATCCGCTTCACAGAACGCACCTTGCGGCTGGTATCCTTGGCGTGGAGCTCGTTGGCCCAGTTGCGGATGGGGTTGAAGTCGCCGCTGCTCTCTACCAGCGAATCCACGCCGTCGTTGACCGCGATAAAACGGACGCCTTTTGACGGGAAGTAGAGTTCCGTCAGTTCACCGACCTTCAGATACTCACGGCCTAGGCGGGACATGTCCTTTACGATCAGGGTGCGTACCAGTCCAGCCTTGATGAGCGTCACGATGTCCTGCCATGCGGGACGGTCGAATGTTAGGGTAGGATAACGATACTCACAAAAAGTCAGTAAAATCAATGGTTTGCGACAGCAGACGAGCGAATATGTAATGAGAAAAGCTGAATATAGCACAGCTCAGAAGGGCGCTGATACGAAAATCAGCGCCCTTTTCCTATATCCATCCGAAAAATGTATCAATTAGGGTGCGAAAGTCTCTGTTTTTTCCTCTCAGAGCGCCGTTAGAAAGGCGGTGCGGGTGTTTTCCCGTGGGACGCATCCGGGAGGCAGAACAGGGGCTTTTTGCGCAAAAATCAACACTTTTCATTTTCAGAGGAAGGAGGTGCGAAGATGGCTGTATTCCGTATCGAAAAGACCAGGGATTACACGGTCATGTCCAACTATCATCTGCGGGATATGTCGCTGTCGCTGAAAGCGAAGGGGCTTCTGTCCCTCATGCTGTCCCTGCCGGAGAATTGGGACTACACCATGAAGGGCCTTGCCCGTATCTGCAAGGACGGCATTGACAGCATCAGCGGCGGCATCCGGGAGCTGGAGGCACACGGCTATCTGATCCGTGCGCGTGTCCGTGGCGCAAACGGGCAGCTCGGTTCTATCGAATACACCATTCTGGAACAGCCTAGAGCGCCATCACCTACACAGGAAAAACCTATACGGGAAAATCCCGTACAGGCAAATCCAATGTTGGACGCTCCAATTC
>CAKTZN010000215.1 GCA_934635545.1 uncultured Oscillospiraceae bacterium
GAACGAGAGCTTTGCCGACGTGATCATCATCCTGTTCGTGGTCATCGTCAACGCCGTGCTGGGCGTGTATCAGGAGAACAAGGCGGAAAAGGCCATCGAGGCATTGCAGCAGATGGCCGCCGCCACCAGCAAGGTGCTGCGTGACGGCCAGACCGTCACCATCCGCAGCGAGGAGCTGGTGGTGGGCGACGTGGTGCTGCTGGAGGCGGGTGACGCCATTCCGGCGGATGGCCGCGTGCTGGAGAGCGCCAGCATGAAGGTGGAGGAGGCCGCCCTGACCGGCGAATCCGTCCCCGTCACCAAGTTCATCGACATGCTGAACCTGAAGGACGCTTCCGGCGATGTGCCCCTGGGCGACCGGAAGAACATGGTCTACATGGGTTCCACCGTGGTATACGGCCGCGGCCGCATGGTGGTGACCCAGACCGGCATGGACACCGAGATGGGCAAGATCGCCGACGCCCTGGCCAACGCCCAGGAGGGCCAGACCCCCCTGCAGCGGAAGCTGACCCAGCTCTCCGGCATCCTTACCAAGCTGGTACTGGTGATCTGCGTGCTGATCTTCGGCGTGCAGCTTCTGCGCGCCGGTGAGTTCACCCTGGACGTGGTGCTCCACTCCTTCATGATCGCCGTGTCCCTGGCGGTGGCCGCCATCCCGGAGGGCCTTGCCGCCGTGGTAACGGTGGTGCTGAGTATCGGCGTCACCAATATGTCCAAGCGCAGCGCCATCATCCGCCGCCTGACCGCCGTGGAGACCCTGGGCTGCGCCCAGATCATCTGCTCCGATAAGACCGGCACCCTGACCCAGAACAAGATGACCGTGGTGGACGATTACGGCACCGACCGTGACCGCACCGCCACCGCCATGACCCTGTGCTCCGACGCCGCGCTGGCGGAGGATGGTACCGTCAACGGTGAGCCCACCGAGGCGGCGCTGGTGGCCTGGGGCGCTAAGTGCGGCCTGCCCAAGCCCCGGCTGCAGAACGAGCTGCCCCGTGTGGGCGAAGCCCCCTTCGATTCCGGCCGCAAGATGATGTCCACCGTCCACAAGGCGGCGGACGGCTACGTCCAGTTCACCAAGGGCGGCCCCGACGTGGTGCTGGAGCGCTGCACCAGCTACTGGGACGGCGGCATGGTCCGTCCCATGACCGAGGAGAAGCGGGCCGAGATCCTGGCCGCCAACAAGGCCATGGCCGACAAGGCCCTGCGGGTGCTGGCCGCCGCCCAGCGCACCTATGAGACGCTGCCCCAGTCCATGGAGGCCGCCGACCTGGAGCACGACCTGTGCTTCCTGGGCCTGGCGGGCATGATCGACCCGGTGCGTCCGGAGGTGAAGGCCGCCATCGAGGAGTGCCGTCAGGCGGGCATCCGGCCCATCATGATCACCGGAGACCATATCGACACCGCCGTGGCCATCGCCAAGGAGCTGGGCATCCTCACCGAGGATATGAAGGCCATCACCGGCGCGCAGCTCAGCGCCATGAGCGACGAGGAGTTCGAGAAGGAATATCCCCACATCGCCGTGTACGCCCGGGTGCAGCCGGAGCATAAGACCCGCATCGTCAACGCCTGGCGTGGCGCGGGCTACGTCACCGCCATGACCGGCGACGGCGTCAACGACGCGCCCTCCATCAAGTCCGCCGATATCGGCGTGGGCATGGGCATCACCGGCACCGACGTCACCAAGAACGTGGCGGACATGGTGCTGGCCGATGACAACTTCGCCACCATCGTGGGCGCGGTGGAGGAGGGCCGCCGCATCTACGACAACATCCGCAAGGCCATCCAGTTCCTGCTGTCCTCCAACATGAGCGAGGTCATCTCCATCTTTGTGGCCACGCTGCTGGGCTTCACCATTCTGGAGCCGGTGCACCTGCTGTGGATCAATCTGGTAACGGACTGCTTCCCGGCACTGGCGCTGGGCATGGAGGAGGCGGAGCCTGCCATCATGCGCCGCCGTCCCCGTGACGCCAAGGCGGGCATCTTCGCCGGAGGCATGGGTGTGGACGTGGCCTATCAGGGCCTTGTGATCTCGGCGCTGACCATCGCGGCCTTCTTCATCGGCCACTTCATGGAGTCCGGCGTGTGGGAGATCCCGGCGGGCGGCCTCAGCCCCGACGGCACCACCATGGCCTTTGTCACCATGTCCATGGCGGAGATTTTCCACAGTCTCAACATGCGTTCTCAGCGGGGCAGCATCCTGAAGCTCCGCACCCGCAACAAGATGATGACCTTCGCCGCCATTGGCAGCCTGCTGGCTACCACGCTGGTGTGCGAGGTGCCCTTCATCGCCACCGCTTTTGACTTCACCAGCGTGGAGTGGAACGAGTATCTGGTGGCGCTGGCGCTGGCCTTCTGCGTGATCCCCATTGTGGAGATCGTGAAGTTCTTCCAGCGAAAAGCGGAGAAATAAGCACAAAAAATGACCGGCACCGCCGGTCATTTTTTCTTTTTATACCAAACGCAGCACCCCACACCTTTTTGTAGGGCGGGGTGACCTCACCCCGCCGCTTTATTCTTTCCCTTTTCCCAGCAGGATCGGGCCGTGTTCCTTTTCATAGTCCGCGATGCAATCTCGGATCAGAATATTGATCTGGCTGTTGGCGGAACGGCCCTCATAATCCGCCACAACGTGCAATTTATCCAGCATCTCCGTATCAATGCGGATGGAAAGACTTTTGATCGCCATACGTTTACCTCATTTTATTTCATTCGGCCCTTGGGATACGGCCGCATATGATCGGTAAGGCCCAGCAAATAGTCCGTGGATACATGATAATACTCCGCCAGCGTCACCAGATGGCGCAGCGGCAGCGACCGCTTGCCCAGCTCGTAATTGCTGTAGACTCGCTGGTCAATACCCAGCAGAGCCGCCACCTGCTTCTGCGCCAGATCATGATCCTCGCGCAGATCTTTCAGTCTTGGGATGTACAAAAGCATCACCTCAAGAGCATTATATGTACTATCAAAGAATAGTATTGATTTCACCATCAAACGATAGTAAAATAGCCTTAAGGTGATAAAATGGAACTGTATCAAAAAATGTATCTCACCCTTTTCGCCGCCACGGAGGATGTGCTGAATATGCTGGATGCCGCTCCGCTTTCCTTTCAGGAGGCCGCTTTGCCCGAAACAATACGCACGGCTGATACAAGCCCAGCAGCAATGTGAGGATCTCTATGTGGAGAATGACGCGTAAAAACTTGTCATTGCGAGGAGGGCGTAAGCCCGACGCGGCAATCCGTTTCTTCTTTTGTGGCATAGGGTTACGGATTCCCACGCCAGTGTGAGCACTGGCTCGGACTGACAGGCAAGGGCGGACAGAGTCGTCCGCCCCTACAGAACGCTTCGATAATCCTATTCCCTCCGCACATAAAAAAGATGAGCGGC
>CAKTZN010000216.1 GCA_934635545.1 uncultured Oscillospiraceae bacterium
GATTCCAGCATCAGGGGTCATTCCTCATTTCAGCGATAGAGATGCAGCGCGTGCATGATCCGCGCCACCCGGTACACCACGGCGGTACATTCGTTGATGGCCACCTTCTTGAACAGCGCCTTGCCGCCGATGGTCAATCCGGAGATCAGCGCCGTCACGCCGATGGAGATCATCACGTTGGTGGTACTGAAATCCCGCTGCAAAGCCGCCACGATCACCGCCGCGGTGGAACCGCTGACGATGCCGCAGATATCGCCCACCACATCGTTGCACACGGAGCTGACGCGGTTGGCGCTGGACAACAGGCGGATGGCCTCCTTGCCGCCCTTTTCCTTATGGGCGGCCATGGAGTGGAACGGCTTGGGATCCGCCGCCGTCACCGCCACGCCGATCATGTCGAACACGATGCCCAGGGCGATGAAGGCCGCCAGAACCAAAATGGCCACCACATAGCCCGCGCCGCCCAGCGCCGTGGAGGAGAAAAAGCTCAGCAGCGCACTGAGCGCCACTGCCAGGAAAAACACCCGCAGCGGCCAATGGTCGTTCTTCTTTTTGGGCTTACCTTTGTCACTACTCAAGATGAAAAAACCTCATTTCAAGATTTCAGAATTTCAAAACGCCGGACGCGCTCCGGCGGTCAAAGTCAAAAACTGAACAGGGCAGCATCGGGAGTAAATCTTGCGGCTTAGGTACGGGTTGGTTTTCCCCACAGCATGCCTCTCGTCGCCGATCAGGTGGTTTCCCCTTAGGTGCTGCATCACGGCGTTGCCGCGTCGTGATACCCGACTGCCACTTAGTCCGCACTGCAATCCTCCCAAGGCCCCATGAAAATGGACAGCCTAGGTGATTTCCACAGCAGTCACGCCGCCTCTTATCCTCTTTTGCAGGCAGGGTTTCAAGGGAATCGCACGCGGGCCCTGGCCGGGGCCCTTGGTGCTTCAGCTCCCCTATCCACCGTGCCCACGCAAGGCAGGCTACTCTGCACACAGCGTTACGGCAGCAAAGGCCGGGTAGCACCGCAATGCAGGTTTCTTGCCATCGGGGTCGATGGCGTCATCTGCCTCGTACACAGGTCGCTTACCACAGAGGGAGTACGCCTGTGCACAACAGCAGGTCTCCACGGAGGCAGGGTCGGGTCCCTCATGCCATTGAGGGGCGCCCTACATCCGCAGGCGGGCATTTCGCACGCCTCCCTCCAGCACCCACCCCAAACTGGGCGTAAGAAGCAAGCACCAGAGGTTTCACAGTTGTGCCCTTTAAAGGATTTTTAGGCCCTTCTTAGGAGACGGCAGATCTGACTAGGATACTGCGCCGCTGTTCAGTAATTTCATATCATACCACATCTCTCTCCGTTTCGCAACTGGTTTTATGCAGAATATTCTGCATATTCCGTTTCTTATACACCCCGCCCCGTCGATTTCCCGGAAAAGGGAAAATACGGCTTGCTTTTCCCGGCCGTCTATGGTATTCTTGGTGTACGCGCCAAAATATGCGGCATCGGCTATATCACCTGAATTCTCCCCGCAAGGGATAGAAGAATAGAGGACGAGGAAACGACGACAGGATAACAAGAAAGGACAAGGTTTCATGAAAAAACGACTATTTGCGATCCTGCTGGCACTGACGCTGGCGCTGAGCCTGCTGCCGGTGGCGGTATTCGCCGAGGGCGAGGACGCGGCGGCCAGCGATACGCAGCAGGAGCAGCAGCAACAGCCCGTATGCGTCTGTGAAGCCGCCTGCACGGCAGAGGGCATGAACGCGGATTGCCCCATCTGCGGCGCGGAAGGCGCGGCGGCGGAGCGCTGCGACAAGTACGCCGCTCCGGCAGAGGACAAAGCGACCCAACCCGCGGATGAGGAACAGTCGAACAACGGCGCGCCCGACGCGGATAAACCCGTAGCAGAGCCCGCGGTGCAGTCCGCCGACCAGGGCATCGCCGTGCAGGCAGGCCACACCCACTGCTTCTGCGGCGGCAGCGTCACAGCGGGCGACCACACCAGCCATTCCGACGTGACCTATCAGGCGTGGAACGGCACCAGCGGCATTAGCTATACAAATAACGTCGCCTATGTCTATCTGACGGACAATGCCACCCTCAACAGCGATCTGATCGTCGATGGCAAGACCCTGCATCTGTGCCTGAACGGCAAGACACTGTCCTCCAACGGCGAAAAGAAGATCAAGGTGAGAAATAACGCCCAGCTTGTCCTCTGCGACTGTCAGAGCGGCGGCACCTTCAAGGGCGCGACGAAAAACGTCTGGGGCGGTGCCTGCATTTACCTCTATACCAGCACTCTGGATATGTTCGGCGGCAAGCTCACCGGCGGTAAAGTCACCAAGGGTGGCGGCGGCGGCGCCATCGCCATGGAGGACCATCAGTGCATATTCAACATGTACGGCGGTGAGATCTCCGGCAACAACGGCAATAACTACGGCGGCGCCATTTTCCGGAAATTCGACGCAAACAAGCCAAACGTCACCGGCGGCACCTTCAATATGTACGGCGGCACCATCAAGAATAACACCGCCAAGAACGGCGGCGCGTTCTTCTCCACCACCGGCGGCACCATCAATATGACCGGCGGCACCATCGCCGGAAATACAGCGACCCAAAACAACAAGGATGCCGGCGGCGGCGCCATCTACATGCGCGGCGGCGGCACGATCACCATTACCGGCAGCGCAGAGATCACCGGCAATTCGTCCAGCCTGGACGGCGGCGCCGTTCTTATGGGTGGGGGCACGTTCACCGTTTCCGGCAGTGCGAAGCTCACCGGCAATACCGCAAGCCGCCGTGGCGGTGCGATCTGCCTGCATAACGACCCGAATATCAATCTGACGCTGAACATCAGCGGCGCACCTGTCATAAAGGACAATACGGTTTCCGGCAAGGCAAACAACGTCTCCCTGCCCTCCGGCAAAACGCTGAACATCAGCGGGGCTATGTCCTCCGGTGCGTCTATCGGCGTGACCACCGAAAACACGAACTACCCCGTGGTGTTTTCCAACGCCTATGACACGGATTACAGCGGCTATTTCTTCTCGGACGTCGGCAAGGAGATCCTCTATAACAGCAGCAAGCAGTTGGAGATCAGTAATAATAACGCCCACACCCACACCGACACCAACAATGACCACAGGTGCGACGTCTGCGACAAGGTGCTCTCTGAATGCGCCGACACCAACAAGGATCACAAGTGTGATGTCTGCGGCAAGGTACTCTCTGAGTGCGCCGACACCAACAACGACCACAAGTGCGACGTCTGCGGCAAGGTGCTCTCTGAATGCGCCGACACCAACAA
>CAKTZN010000217.1 GCA_934635545.1 uncultured Oscillospiraceae bacterium
TCGAACACGTTGGCGGCCACGCAGTCCATGACGCCGTCCAGCCCGTTGCGGCGGGCGTTCTCCGCCGCGCACTGCACGGCGAACTCCGACACGTCCACGGCGGTGACGTGGGCCGCGCCGCCTCTGGCGGCGTTCAGGGCGAAGCTGCCGGTGTGGGTGAAGCAGTCCAGCACCGTCTTGCCCTTTGCCAGCTTGGCCACGGCAAAGCGGTTATACTTTTGATCCAGGAAGAAGCCAGTTTTCTGGCCGTTTTCAAAGTCCACCGTATAGACGATGCCGTTCTCCGTGATGTCCACGGTGGTCTTCGCCGGCGGCGTCTCGCCGGGCAGAGCGTACCAGCCCTTGTTCTGCGCCATGCCCTCCCGCTCCCGCAGGGCCACGTCGTTGCGCTCGTAGATGCCGCGGATGTCCTGGCCGTCCTCCCGCAGCACCTTCACCAGCAGGGGGAACAGCCGGTCCTTGATGCGCTCCATGCCCAGGCTCAGGGTCTGGGTCACCAGCACAGACTCGAACCGGTCCACTGTCAGTCCGGGGAACAGGTCAGCCTCGCCGAAGATGACGCGGCAGCAGCGGCTGTCGGTCTCGCCCATGACGGTCTTGCGGTAGTCCCAGGCGTAGCGGACGCGGCGCTCCCAGAAGGCGTCGGAAAAGTCGTCGTTGGCGTTGCGGCTGAGAAGCCGCACGCGAATTTTGGAGTGGCTGTTGTAGAAGCCGCAGCCCAGCCAGCTTCCCCGGCGGCTCACCACGTCCACCAGGGCGCCGTCCTCGGGCGTGCCGTCCATGGCGGTCACCTCGCCCTCATAGACCCAGGGGTGCCCTCCCGTCAGGGCGGCCTCCCCCTTGGGGGTGATGGTGATCTTGGGATAGGGACGCAGTGCTTTCATGGCGGTTCTCTCCTGTCGTAATATCGATTTGCAGCAATTTGTCAGACTTCTACGTCTGTATGGGGTATCTCGCTGCAGCAGATCCAGTGATCGCTGTTGATCCACTGACGCAGCAGCGGTTCTGTTTTCTTTGAATATGGCAGTACGATCTGCTTCCGGAACGCAAACCTCCACGCGCTGCGCTTCTCCGGTGGAAGCCCGCGCAGGCTGCGATAGGACAGCATGATATAGTCCTTCGTCCGTTTTTCCGTTTCGATCTGATCCTGAAAAATAATGTAATACACCGTCTTACGGCAGTCTATCTCATTGCGGTGGATAAAAGGGATCCTGGAGCGGATCGTATGGTTTTTGATTGTGATGATGCTCCACGGACATGGAAAAGCAAGATACAACAAAACGGCAAGCAGCACAATGGCAACGTAGTACTTCGTCATCCCGACCCAATTATCCATGACCCCCAATATCACGACCAGACCGGCAAAGAAGGCGTCCAGACAGAGAAATCCAATCACACAAAACAGAGATAAAAATACTGTCATATTTTCTCCTTGCGGGTAGTCGGCCCGGCGGGATACATTTTCCGCGAGTGCAGCGGGATATTTATTATAGCACATTCTTTTCTCCCGCGCTACATATATATGAGGGAGAAACCGAAAAAGGAGAAGCGCCATGCCCAATATATATTTAAGTCCCTCCACGCAGGAGTACAACCCCTACATCACCGGCTCCGGCAGCGAGGAATACTGGATGAACCGCATCGCCGATGCCATGGATCCGTATCTGCGGGCCAACACCATCCGCTTCACCCGCAACACGCCGGAGATGACCGCTGCCTCCTCCATCGCCCAAGCGGCACGGGGCAGCTACGACTTCTATCTGGCCCTCCACTCCAACGCCAGCGGCGACGGCTCCAGCGAGGGCCGCCAGCGGGGCATCATCGCCTTTTACTATCCCACCAGCACCAACGGCAGGCGGGCCGCCGACATCTTCGTGACGAATCTGAAGGAGATCTATCCCCTGCCCCAACTGGTGACGGCCCGCGCCACCACCGCCCTGGGGGAGGTGCGACAGCCGAAGATGCCCTCGGTGCTGCTGGAGATCGGCTATCACGACAACACCGCCGACGCCCGGTGGATCGAAGAAAATGTGCAGAGCATCGCGGAGAATCTCTCCCGCTCCCTGACGGAGTATTTCGCCCTGCCCTTTCTCTATCCCACGACGCCCCGGACGGGCACGGTGATCACGGAGGAGAGCGCCCTGAACGTGCGGGCCTACCCATCCATGAGCGGCCAGGTGGTGGGCAGCGTGCCCCGCGAGGCCCAACTGACGGTGTACGGCCAGTATGACGGCTGGTACAGCATGGCCTACGGCGGCCTGGCGGGTTATGTGCGGTCGGACTATGTGCGGGTATAGGCAGATTCGACAAAATGTTTTTCCCATGCGGACAAATTTTTCACAACAGTATGTTTTTCTTCTTGACAGTTTACCGTAATGAGGGTAGAATTATGAAGGATTATTATCAGACGATTTAGGGGAATTGTCTGATTATTTTCTGAGGACAGCCACCATCCCCATCCCCGCTTGTCCCCGGATGGAGGGCGATTGTCCGGATACACCATATTTACAGGAGGAAACCATGATCAAAATCGTATACGCGGCGATAATGGTCGTTGTTGCGTTTGTTCTTGGCCTCCTCACTTGTATTCTGATCCATCGGCAGAAACAAAAGCGCGACCAGGCCAAGATCCAGGACGCCGAGCAGGAAGCGCTGCGCATCGTCAACGAAGCCATCAAGAATGGCGAGAGTAAGAAACGCGAAGCATTGGTGGAGGCGAAGGAGGAGATCCTGCGCTCCAGAAACGAATACGAGAAGGAAGTCAAGGAACGCCGCGCCGACCTGCAGAAGCAGGAGCGCCGCTTACAGCAGAAGGAAGAAAATCTCGATCACAAGACCGAGCAGATCGAGAAGAAGGAAGAAGCGTTGGCCGCCAAGCACGCTGCCGCCGACCGTGAGCAGGAGGAGATCAAGCTCATCAAGCGCAGCCAGACGGAGATGCTGGAGCGTATCTCCGGCTTCACCGCCGACGAGGCCAAGCAATATCTGATCGCCCAGGTGGAGTCCGAGGTCACCCACGAGACTGCCCTGAAGATCAAGGAGATCGAAGCACGCGCCAAGGAGGAGGCCGATACCCGCGCCCGCGAGATCGTGGCCACCGCCATCCAGCGCTGCGCCGCCGACCATGTGGCCGAGATCACCGTCAGTGTGGTACCCCTGCCCAATGACGAGATGAAGGGCCGCATCATCGGCCGCGAGGGCCGCAACATCCGCGCCATCGAGACGCTGACCGGCGCCGATCTCATCATCGACGA
>CAKTZN010000218.1 GCA_934635545.1 uncultured Oscillospiraceae bacterium
GTCATCATCTTCTACCTGCTGTGCCAGAAGCACATCATCAAGGGTGTGGCCGCAGGCGCCGTGAAGGGATAAAAATAGCTGGCATGAAATCTGACGATTTCATTGCCAAAAACACACATCGATCCGCAGGGCGGGACAGTTCCTGTCCCGCCCTGTACCACACTATCATCAAAACGAGGGAAAGATCATTACTATGAAACGTTCCAGTGGTATTTTGATGGCCGTCTCCTCCCTGCCGTCCCCCTATGGCATCGGCACGCTGGGCAAGGCCGCCTATGATTTCGCCGACTTCCTCCACGCCGCGGGCCAGCACTATTGGCAGATGCTGCCCCTTGGCCCCACCAGCTACGGCGATTCCCCTTATCAGAGCTTTTCCACCTTTGCCGGAAACCCCTACTTCATCGACCTGGATATGCTGGTGGCCGACGGTCTGCTGAAGAAGAGCGAAGTCACCCGCTGCCAGTGGGGCACCGAGCCCCGGTATGTGGACTACGGCAAGATCTACGAGAACCGCTTCAAGGTGCTGGCCACCGCCAAAAAGCGTGGCTGGCAGCGTGACGCCCAGGCCGTGGCCGCCTTCCGGCAGGAGAACGGCCGCTGGCTGGAGGACTATGCCCTGTACATGGCCTGCAAGCGCCATTTCGGCATGAAGTCCTGGACCGACTGGCCCGACCAGGCCCTGCGCCTGCGGAAGACCCCGGAGGTGCTGGAGCAGTACCGCACCGAACTGCGGGAGGATGTGGAGCTGTTCATCTACATCCAGTTCCTGTTCTTCCGCCAGTGGACGGCCCTGCGGGCGTATCTCCACAGCCTGGATATCCAGATCATCGGCGACCTGCCCATCTACGTTCCCCTGGACAGCGCCGACGTGTGGGCCGAGCCCCAGTTCTTCCAGATGGACGACCAGTGCATCCCCACCGCCGTCAGCGGCGTCCCGCCCGACTATTTCAGCGAGGACGGCCAGCTCTGGGGCACGCCGCTGTATCGCTGGGACGTGATGCAGGCGGACGGCTTCGGCTGGTGGATCCGCCGCATCGACGGCGCGGGCAAGCTCTATGACGTGATCCGCATCGACCATTTCCGCGGGCTGGACACCTATTGGGCCGTGCCCTATGGCGAGACCACCGCCCGCATCGGCGAGTGGCGTCAGGGCCCCGGTATGGCTCTGGTCAGCGCCCTGACCGGCTGGTTCCCCGGCCTGCAGTTCATTGCCGAGGATCTGGGCTATCCCACCCCCACCGTCCAGAAGCTGCTGCACGACTCCGGCTGGCCCGGCATGAAGGTGCTGGAATTCGCCTTCGACTCCCGGGACAGCAGCAACTATCTGCCCCACACCTACCCCCGGCACTGCGTGTGCTATACCGGCACCCACGACAACAGCCCCGTGGAGCTGTGGCGGCACGAGGCCGCGCCGGAGGACATCGCCTACGCCAAGCGGTACCTGGGCCTCAATGACGAGGAGGGCTTCCACTGGGGCGTTCTTCGGGGCGGACAGAGCAGCGTGGCCGACCTGTTCGTGGCCCAGATGCAGGACTATCTGGGCCTGGGGCAGTACCACCGCATGAACACCCCCGGTATCCTGGGGGGCAACTGGCAGTGGCGCATGCTGCCCGGCGAGGCCAGCGACGCACTGGCGAAGAAGATCTACGACATGACCGTCATGTACAGCCGCACGGAAAAGCGCGCGGAGCAGGCGGAAGAGCCGGAGAAGCCGGAGAAGGCAGCAGAAAAAGAAGCGTAAGCATGACAAAGCAGGCTCCTCGGAGCCTGCTTTTTTGTGGCACGGTATTGGTGAATCGTTGCAGGGCGGCTATCGGTGAACGCTGTGTAGGGGCCGACGACTCTGTCGGCCCTTTGCGGAGGGACTACCGGTGAACGTTTCGTAGGGGGCGATGCCCACATCGCCCCGCCGCCCGATACCCCCGCCACATCACCCCCGCCATTTCCTGAAATTTTACAAAAAACCACCTTGACAATAAGTGAACAAGCGTTTATTATCAGAAGCATGAGAACGATCGATACGGCAAAACGGGATAAGGTGGTGCAGACCGTCCTCCAGATCACCATGGAGGAGGGTCTTGCCGCGCTGTCCTTTGATAAGCTGGCCAAACGGGCCGGGATCAGCTCCGGCACCCCCTATGTGTACTACAAGGACAAGACCGACATGCTCTCGTGCATCTATACCCAGGTGTGGCAGGGCCTGCAGGAGGGACTGCAGCAGGCCATCGACATGGGCCGCACCCCCGGCGAGAAGCTGTTTTTCGGCCTGCGCCAGTTGGCCCAGACGCTGCTGGCCCACCCCAGAGAGGCCCACTTCTTCCTGTCGGTGATCAACGCGCCGGAATTCGTCACCGCCGACGCCTTGCGGGAGAACAGCCTGCCCTCGCCGCCGCTGCTGGCGGTGTATCAGGAGACCATCGCCCGGCGGCTGATGAAGACCGACAACATCGCCTACATCAACGCCGTGCTGTTCGGGCCGCTGTTCCTGATTTTGCAGCAGCACCGCCAGAGCGGCACCCCCGCCGTCATGAGCGAGGTGGAAAAGGTGCTGGATCTGTCGGTCTCCGCCGTGCTGAAGATCCGGTGAGGGCGCGGTACTGTCCGCGAAACGGCCATTCAGAAAACCGAACAGAGCCGGACGGCGCTGCCGCCCGGCTCTTTCCGCCTCCGGAGGGGGTGTCCCGACGCCTCGTTATGCGACCCATAAGCACCTGTGATGGATTTGTGCAATGTCCACGAAGGCGGCGGGGAAAATTTGGCGGATGTTTGGAGAAGAAAGGGCTTGCTTTTTGCGGAGAGTGTCGATATAATAGTCAAGAAAATTTTGAAAGGGGGAACGCGCCATGACCACCATCCGTAAGACCAAGTGCAAAGCCGCTCCCACTGTTTTTGTTTCTACTGTGGATATCGTTTTTTGACCGATGTTTTTCATCGGTCTTTTTTTTCGGCCTCCGCAGGAAGCAGATGACAAGGTTTGGTAAGTAACTTCACATACAAGACACATGAAAGAGAGGAATCACGCCATGAAGAAAGAACTGGGCCATGTGGCCATCTACGACGCGAGAGAGCTGGGCGTCCCCCGTATGCTGGTGCTGGGTCTGCAGCACCTGTTCGCCATGTTCGGCGCCACCGTGCTGGTGCCCATCCTGGTAAGCTCCTACGGCCTGCCCCTGTCCATCCAGACCACCCTGCTGTTCGCCGGTATCGGCACGCTGCTGTTCCACGTCTGCACCAAGTT
>CAKTZN010000219.1 GCA_934635545.1 uncultured Oscillospiraceae bacterium
GTTGGAGGGGTGGAAGGGCAGGGCGATCATGGACTCCACCTTGCTCAGATCGATGGTGATCATCCGGTCATAGTAGGCGGTGTCCGCCGGGTGCAGCGGCGCGTAATCCTCGGCGCGCTGATGGGCGGCGTAGAAGCCCTGGGTCTCCTCGTCGGTCTCCCAGATGGAGGAGAGGCAGGTGGTCTCGGTGGTCATCACGTCGATGCCGTTGCGGAAGTCGATGGGCAGCTCACGGATACCGGGGCCCACGAATTCCAGCACCTTGTTGTTGACGAAGCCGCTCTCGAAGGTGGCCTTCACCAGCGCGATGGCCACGTCGTGGGGGCCGACGCCCCGGCGGGGCTTGCCGGTCAGATACACCATGACCACCTCCGGCATGGGGGCGTCCCAGGTGTTCTTCAGAAGCTGCTTGGCCAGCTCCGGGCCGCCCTCGCCCACGGCCATGGTGCCCAGTGCGCCGTAGCGGGTGTGGGAGTCGGAGCCCAGGATCATGGCGCCGCACTTGGCCATCTGTTCACGGGCATAGGAGTGGATGACGCTCTGGTTGGCGGGAACGTAGATGCCGCCGTACTTCTTGGCGGCGGACAGGCCGAAGACGTGGTCGTCCTCGTTGATGGTGCCGCCCACGGCGCACAGGCTGTTGTGGCAGTTGGTCAGGGCGTAGGGAATGGGGAACTCCTTCATGCCGCTGGCCCGGGCCTGCTGGATGATGCCCACATAGGTGATGTCGTGGGACACCATGGCGTCAAAGCGGATGCGCAGGTTCTCCGGGTCGCCGGACACATTGTGGGCCTGCAGGATGCGCCAGGCCATGGTGCCCTGACGTGCCTCTGCCTGAGAGACGCCTGCGCTCTCCTGGGGCACACCTTTTACCAGATACATACCGTGATTCGTCAGTTGGATCATGTGATGACCTCCTTGGATCGTTTGATGACGACAAATTTACTGCCTCCATTTTAAGCGCATATGGCAGCAAATGTAAACTGCTTTTTCCGTAAAAAATGCCCCGGAAACAGATTTCTCCCTTTTGACGGACGGATCATGACAACGACAGAAAAAATGCATCATCATGCAGGAAAACCGTCAAAAATCCGGGGCGGGGGAGGAACGGCCTTCCGGAAAATGAAAGGCGGCGGGGCAGGGGCTGCAAATGTCCTCCGGGAATTTGCACAAAGGGAAATACCGGGGTATTATTGTACCAAAAAAGGGCGGTTATTGTACCTTTTTTGGGTGGTTAATGTACCGCAAACGCACCTCGACGTTTCTTGAGAATAGAATTTATGATAAAAATGTTGACGAATACGAGAAGCTGTGTCATACTCTATGACAACATACCACCCTGTATCCATTTTTCAGGAGCATCAGGGAAGGAAGGAGTGACCACCCCTTGAGCAGACTTGACATCAAGACTCCCAGCAAAGCGCAGACCGTGGTGGATAACCTCTACCGCGACGTAGAGCGCCGTATCGCGGCGTCGCCTCCCGGCCTGTGCCCGGTGGATATGTCGCTGACCTTTTTGCAGTTGTGCCACGCCCAGACCTGCGGCAAGTGCGTGCCCTGCCGTATCGGCCTGGGGCAGTTGACCAAGCTGATCGAAATGGTGCTGGACGGCGAGGCGGATCTGTCCACCCTGGCCATCATTGAAAAGACGGCCCGCAGCATCGTCAACACCGCCGACTGCGCCATCGGCCGTGACGCCGCCCGGTTGGTGGTGGACGGCCTGGAGGGCTTCCGGGACGACTATATCGAGCATATCGAGCACCACCGGTGCCTGGCAAGCCTGGCCCTGCCGGTGCCCTGCGTGGCGCTGTGCCCCGCCGGTGTGGACGTGCCCGGCTATATGGCCCTGGTGGGCGAGGGCCGCTGCGCCGACGCGGTGCGCCTGATCCGCAAGGATAACCCCATGCCCACCGCCTGCGCCTATATCTGCGAGCATCCCTGCGAGGCCCGGTGCCGCCGCGACATGATCGACGCGCCCCTGAACATCCGGGGACTGAAGCGCTATGCCGTGGACAACGCCGGGGATGTGCCTCAGCCGGAGTGCGCCCCTGCCACGGGAAAGACCGTGGCCGTCATCGGCGGCGGCCCCAGCGGCCTGAGCTGCGCCTACTATCTGGCGCTGATGGGCCACAAGGTGGTCATCTTCGAGGAGCGCAAGCAGTTGGGCGGCATGCTGCGCTACGGCATCCCCAGCTACCGCTTCCCCAGAGAGAAGCTGGACGCGGAGATCAACTCCATCCTGTCCCTGGGCATCGAGGCCCACACCGATGTGACCGTGGGCAAGGAGATCACCTTCGAGCAGCTCCAGCAGGAGTATGACTGCCTGTACATCGCCATCGGCGCCCACCAGGGTAAGGGCGCGGGCATCCCCGGTGAACACGGGAAGAACGTGATGTCCGCCGTGGAGATGCTGCGGGGCATCGGCGACGGCGACATGCCGGACTTCACCGGCAAGCGCGTGGTGGTCATCGGCGGCGGCAACGTGGCCATGGACGTGACCCGCAGTTCCATCCGCCTGGGCGCGGAGAAGGTCTCCTGCGTGTACCGCCGCCGCATCGAGGACATGACGGCCCTGCCCGACGAGGTGACAGGCGCCATGGCCGAGGGGGCGGAGATGCTGACCCTGATGGCCCCTGTCCGCATCGAGACCAACGAGAATGACGAGGCCGTGGCCCTGTGGGTGCAGCCCCAGATTCCCGGCGAGGCCGACAAGACCGGCCGTCCCCGTCCGGAGAAGGCCGACCTGCCGGAGGAGCGGATCGAGGCGGATATCATCGTGGTGGCCATCGGCCAGGGCATTGAGATCGCCGGGTTCGAGCAGTCCGGCGTGCCCATCAAGCGGGGCACCTTCGTGGCGGCCAGCTCCAGCCAGGTGGGCAACATGAACAACGTATTCGCCGGAGGCGACTGTGTCACCGGCCCGGCCAGCGCCATCCGCGCCATCGCCGCCGGCAAGGTGGCCGCCGCCAACATCGACGAGCATCTGGGCTTCCACCACGACATCACGGTGGAGATCGACATTCCTGCCCCGCGGCTGAACAACTCCCCGCCCCATGGCCGCATCAACACCACCGAGCGGGAGGCGGCCCAGCGGAAGAACGACTTTGAGGACATCGAATGTGGTCTCACCCGGGAGGGCGCGTGCACCGAGGCGTCCCGCTGCCTGCGCTGCGACCACTACGGATACGGGATATTCAGAGGAGGTCGGAACAGCAAATG
>CAKTZN010000220.1 GCA_934635545.1 uncultured Oscillospiraceae bacterium
GGCCAGTGTGTCCATGCTGCAGCGCCGCCTGAAGCTGGGCTATTCCCGCGCCGCCCGTCTGGTGGATCAGATGGAGGAGCGGGGCATCGTAGGCCCCTTCGAGGGCAGTAAGCCCCGGCAGTTGCTGATCACCAAGGAGCAGTGGCAGGAGCTGAAGATGAAGGGCACCTTTGACGCCGCCCAGCCGGAGCCGGAAAGCCATCCCGACCCCTACGGCAGCATCAGCGACGTATTCAACAGCCACGACGCGCTAGATTAAAAAATGTGCACCCCATACGGGGTGCACATTTTTTAATCGGAGAAAAGAGAGAAGTGAAAAGTGAAGAGTTGAGGTATACCGCCTGCGGCGGCATGATCTCAAATGAAAAATTTCCGGTGCAGGGACTGGCGCAGGGGCTTGCAGCCGGCCACCGCCAGCAGCATGCCGCCCAGGATCACCCCGGCGGCCAGTGGGTACAGGGACCAGAAGAAGGTCTCGTGGAGCCGGAAGGTCAGGTTGATGAGAAATTCGATCAGCACCGCGAGGCCGCCGGAGAGGATCAGCCCGCCGCCCACCACATACAGGTGGCCGCCCGGCAGATACCGCAGCAGCGTCACCATGGCCGTCACCAGAAGGCCGATGGCCCCGGTGACCGGGAAGGCGAAGGACAAAAACCAGTGTCCAACCGTGGCGAAATTGATATACAGCAGGTAGAGCCCGATGGCCACGAAGTCGATGGGCACGAAGATCACCGGGTTGGGGCGGCGGAACCACAGCGGCAGCGCCACCATGATATACAGCAGCGCCACGCCGCCAGAGGCATACCCCGACCAGACGATGGCGCCGTTGATGCGCCAGTCGCACAGGATGAACAGCACCGCCGGCAGCAGGGCCAGCACCGTCAGGATAAACAGCACGCCGGAGCGGCTGACCTCCTCCGTATGGGGCCGCGGATCCGGGGGATAGGGGGGCTCTCCCTGCTGGGGCGGCATATCCGGGTGGAAGGCCCGCGTGCCGCACAGGGGACAGACCTTTTCGCTGTCCGCCAGCTCTACGCCGCATTTGACACAATACATGATACGCTCCTTTCCCGCTGTCCGTCAGCGCTGGTTGCTCTCTACCCTTACGGGGAGGCCCAACTGGTGCAGGACGCGGTAGAAATGCAGCTCCAGCTCCGGTTCCCGGATGCTGCGGATGCAGTTGATATACGCGGTGCCATTCCAGGTGAGGACACCGCAGTTGTGGGGTGCCTTGGCCTGTACGCCGATGATGAAATCCATCCGCTCCACATAGGGGGCCATCACCTCCGGCAGGTGTACCATCCCCAGGTTGGACAGGCACAGGCAGGACTTGCACTCGCCCACCGTGTCGAACACCGCCTTCATGGCCAGATTTTTGATGAACAGCGGCATCACCCGCAGCAGGGGCGACTGCTCACTGGCCACGTTGGCGGCGAATTTGGCCCGCATGGTCTGGGGATTGTTCTCCAGTCCCATCCGGTGGTGGACGGCGGCGCAGATCTCGTCAAAGGTGTAGTCGCCCATCCGGGGATCCACCTCCGGCGTGATATACGAGGCGAAGTTCCGCAGCGTCCGGCTGGGGAACAGGTTCCGCAGATTCACCGGCAGCAGTACCTTCACCGGCCTGCGGCGGCTGTGCTGGGGCACCTTTTCCGCCTGAAGGCGGCAGATGGCCTGCATCATGGCGGCACACACCAGCTCCGTCACCGTGATGCCGTGGGCCTTGGCGCAGCTCCGCAGCGCGTCGGCGGGCACCATCATGGTCACCAGATCCTTGAAGCCGTCCTTCTCCGGCGTGCCGGTCAGGTGCCAGGCGGTGGATTCCCTGCGGCTGGCCTTCACGCTTCCGGCGTAGCGCAGGAAGCTGTCCTCCAGCTCCTCCTCGTCCGGCTCCTCCAGCCGTCCCAGCACGCCGTCCCCGGCGGGGATGGTCAGGCCGTGCTTCTGGCTGAGGTATTCCGCCAGCAGCGTCTTGACGAAGGTCAGGCCGCCGGTGCCGTCGGTGATAGCGTGGAAGAATTCCACCGCGAACCGGTTATGATAGACCAGTACCCGGAAGGCGCACTGGCGCACCTCGTGGAAGGGGACGTGGGCCAGGGGGCAGCTCTTCTCCTTCTGAATGGCGGGGGGATGGGGGATCTGCTCCAGATAGTACCAGAATACGCCTCGCCGCAGCCGCACGGCGATGGAGGGGAAGCGCCGAGCCGTCACGTCCAGGGCGCTGCGCAGCACCGCCGTGTCCACCGGCTCGGTGAGGGTGGCGGAGATGCGGAAGAAGTTGTTCCAGTTCCGCCGCTTGGCGGCGGGATAGATCTTGGCGGCGTTGTCCAGCTTCATCCAACGCAGGCTCCGGGCGGGGGACAGCACCTGATCCATAAAGCGGTTGATGGTCTCGAAGTCCTGGGGCATATTCTCGCTGAGACAGTACAGCACATAGGCGTGCCACCGCTCCGGCGCGATGATCATTTTGCTGCGGCACCCGCTTTTCAGCAGCTTCTCGTGGAGAAGCCGGGTGTCGTCCAGCATCACCTCGTCCCCACCCACGAACAGCAGCGACGGGGGAAAGCCCGTCACATCGCCGAACAGCGGCGAACACAGGGGATCGGTGGGATCGTCGGTATAGCACTTGGCGTAGAACTGCAGCAGCTCCGGCGACATGGAGGGGTCGATCTCCCGGTTCTCCTCGTAGGACCTGCCGCTGCCGGTGAGATCCGTCCAGGGCGAGATGCCGATGAGGCCGCAGGGCAGGGGCAGCCCCAGCGCCTTCAGCTTCAGGCACAGGGCGTAGATCAGTCCGCCGCCGGCGCTCTCGCCGCACAGCAGGATCTGGTGGCCCGCGTAGCCCTTTTTCAGCAGGTACTGATAGGCCTCCAGCGCGTCCTCCACCGCCGCGGGATACCGGTGCTCCGGGGCCAGACGGTACGCCGCGCAGAACACCCGCACGCCGCACTCCGCCGCCAGCACCGAGGAAAAGCCCTTGGCGTATTCCAGACTTCCGCAGGTGTAGCCGCCGCCGTGGAGATACAGCACCACACCGCCCCGCCGCTGATCCTCGGGCATGATCCACGCGCCCTGAAAACGCTCAAAGTCATGGTTCTTTGCCATGATCTCGCTGCGGTGCAGGGCGGTCATCAGTTCACCCAGCTTATCCTGCCCCTTTCGGCTGGCCTCCAGTGAACAGCTGGTCATAACGG
>CAKTZN010000221.1 GCA_934635545.1 uncultured Oscillospiraceae bacterium
GTCTAACGCTCTATCCATCTGAGCTACAGGCGCATATTTGGTTGTCTTCTGCGGGAATAGTAGTCAAATAGTAGTCAGCGACTACGCATTTTTTCTCTGCGCTTCCCGCAAACGCAGTCGCCGCAACGGTTTGCGTCATATCTCAAGAGGAGACGCCTGAAACGTCGGAGTCTGTCACTCTATCCAACTGAGCTACGGGCGCATATGGAATTGGGCCGTTTCCTGAACGGTCTACCTATTATACCAACTTCTTTCCCCGT
Source organism: uncultured Oscillospiraceae bacterium (assembly GCA_934635545.1). Taxonomy (GTDB): domain Bacteria; phylum Bacillota; class Clostridia; order Oscillospirales; family Oscillospiraceae; genus Vescimonas. The sequence continues at coordinate 261 of CAKTZN010000221.1, forward strand.
TGTAAAGCAAAATTTTTTCAAAAAAGATTGTTAAAAAAGTTGACAACTACTCCATCTTGCGCTAAAATAACTTATAAATTTTTTTACCCCCAAAGGATGGTATATATGAAAAAGCAAAAAATCTCCGATGCTGTGATCCACCGTCTCCCCCGGTACTACCGCTATCTGGACGACCTGTACAACAAGGGCGTTGTCCGCATCTCCTCCCACTCTCTGGGCGATAAGATGGACATCACCGCCTCTCAGATCCGCCAGGATCTGAGCTGCTTTGGCGAGTTCGGACAGCAGGGCTACGGTTATAATGTGGCAGAGCTTCGCGCGGAGATCGGCCATATTCTGGGCATCGACAACGACCACAAGCTGATCATCATCGGCGCCGGCCACCTGGGTCACGCGCTGCTGCAGAACTTCGATTTTGCCAAGGTGGGCTTCCACCTGGACTCCGCCTTCGACGTCTCCTCCGCCCTGATCGGCGACGAGATCAACGGCGTCACTGTCCGCTCCATGGACGAGCTGGAGGACTACGCGGCCCAGCATCACCCCAATGTGGCGGTGCTGACGGTGCCCCAGAACGTGGCGCAGCCGCTGGCCGACCGTCTGGTGGCCCTGGGCATCCGCGGCTTCTGGAACTTCACCAATGTGGAGATCTCCGTGCCGGACGACGTGTATTCCGAGGATATCCACTTTGTGGACACCCTGCTGACCCTCAGCTACCGCATTTCCCGCACGGCGCAGGAATAATTTTCCCGCCGCCCTCTCACACTTTGCCGCGCCTCACATACTATGGAATGAGACTTCTCTACGGGGTCTGAAATTTCATAGGAGGTTACGCTATGTGTAATCAGAATTCTTGCTTTGGCGGCAATAGCTGCTGCTGGATCATCATCGCCATCATCCTGCTGTTCCTGTTCTGCGGCAATGGCTGCGGCTGCGGCAATGACTGCGGCTGCAACAACAACTGCGGCTGCAACAACGGCTGCGGCTGCTAAACCTTAGATACCATGGCCCCATCCTCGGATGGGGCCACATTTTTTGCTTCAAAACCGCCGCTTTCTGTGGTATAATAGGTGCAGGAATGGTACAATAACAGCATGCGGGAGGTACAATAACGTGGATATACGCACCTTTTATGACGCCTATCAGCACCATACGCCGGGGCTTCTGTGCAGCAAACGGGAATACGCTGTACTGGTGCCGCTGGTAGAGACAGAGCAGGGGCTGTGCCTGCTGTACGAGGTGCGCTCCGGCGGCATCCGCCAGCCCCACGAGGTCTGCTTCCCCGGCGGACGGATGGAGCCGGGCGAGACACCCACCGACTGCGCCCTGCGGGAGACGCGGGAGGAGCTGGGCATTGATCCGGCGGACATCGACGTCATCGGTCTGCTGGATTTTCTCTACCTCCGCTCCGACGCGCTGATGCACCCGGTGCTGGCCCGTGTGGACGCCGGTGCGCTGAACCGGCTGCAGCCCAATCCCGACGAGGTGGCGGACACCTTCCTGCTGCCGCTGGACTGGCTGACGGCCCACCCGCCCACGCTGTACCGCTATGCCCTGCGGCCCATGATCGGCCAGGACTTCCCCTACGGCACCGTGCAGATCCCGCCGGATTACCCATGGGGAGACGGTCGCATGGAGGTGCCGGTCTACGACTCGCAGCCCTATCCCCTGTGGGGCCTGACAGCCCGCATCACCTATTATTTATTGAAAAAAGTGCAGGCGTAAACCTGCACTTTTTTATTGCCCGCTTTATAGCCTGATCTCCACCGGGTGGTCGATCTCCAGACTCTCCGGCGTGACGCGGCAGCAATAGGCGGCGATGTTGACCCCCGTCGCCTTCGCCTGACGCAGCGCCTCACCGAAGGCGGGGTGGGTCGCATCATTGGGGGTGAAATCCACCACATCCGCCATCTGGATCACGAAGAACGCCGTGGCCCGGTGGCCTAACTCCACCGCGTGCATCAGCTCATGGAGGTGCTTCACACCCCGCTCCGTAGGCGCGTCGGGGAAGCGGGTGTGGCCGTTCTCCTCCAACGTGACACCCTTCACCTCCACCAGATGCAGCCCCTGGGGCGTCTCCAGGCAGAAGTCCAGCCGGGACTGGCCGAAGCGGTATTCGCTGTGGACAACAGCGGCAGTGGGATCGAATTGCAGCGCCCATTCGGCAAATACCTTGTTGGGGGCCTGGGCGTCCATGTTGATGAGCTTTCCGTTTTTCTCCACGGCGATCAGGTCATAGGCGGTCTTGCGGCCGGGGTTCGTCCCCTTCTCCAGATACACCGCCGCGCCGGGCACCAGCAGCTCACGGCACCGGCCCGTGTTCTTCACATGGCACACCGTCTCCACGCCGTCCAGCGCCACATGGGCAATAAACCGGTTGGGACGGCTCAAAAAAACGCCCTTCTTCACCTGTCCGTAACGCATCAGCCTCATCTCCTTACATATTTTATAGTATATCATGGCATCCTTTATTTGGAAAGCCCTTCCCCGCTCCAGTTGTCCGAAGCGTCAATTTATCCAAAAATTATTTAGACATTCTTACAAATTTTGTAGATACAGGAAGATAACGGTTGAATTTATGCCAAACGTTTGGTACAATTAAAGTGCCATCGATTGATAAGGACAAACACGCCTGACAGCGCGTCTTTCCGGCGCTTTTTGCCCTTTTCGCCTTGGTGGGCGTTAGCCCACCTGCGCCTCAAAAGCCAAAAATCACTCGAAAATACATCGCTGGCAGGTGCAAAGCAGTTTTGCCGGAGCAGAAATGTGTCCAGACAAGGAAAGGCCCGCAGGGAATACCGGCGTATTGCCAAGGGACTTGACACAGTATGGGCACATTTCTGCCCGTCAAAACCGTGTTTGTCCTTGTCAATCGATGGCAACATTATAGGAATGGGAGGT
>CAKTZN010000222.1 GCA_934635545.1 uncultured Oscillospiraceae bacterium
GGCGCGGGCGCGCTGATGCAGGCGCTGCCCTGGCTGCAGAAGGTCATTCTGGCGGTGGGCAGCCTCATCGTCATCTGGATCGGCATCGGGCTTCTGCGCTCCAAGGCCAGCCTGGAGGGTGGCCGGGACGTGAACGTGCCCGTCTGGAAGCTGATCACCAGCGCCTTTGTGGTGACGTGGCTGAACCCCCAGGCCATCATCGACGGCACCATGATGCTGGGCGCCTTCCGGGCCAGCCTTCCCGCCGGAACGGACGTGTTCTTCATCTGCGGCTTCGGCTCCGCGTCCATCCTCTGGTTCCTGACCCTGTCCACCGTGGTCTCCCTGCTGGGCAGCCGGTTCAACGAGAAGATCCTGAACATCATCAATAAGGTATGCGGCGCGGTGATCATCTTCTACGGTCTGAAGCTGGCCTGGAGCTTCATCAAAATGATGGGCTGGATCGGCTGAGGATGAATTGAATATTTTGACGAAAAAAGCAGGAAAAGTTCTTGCATATTTCCCAAATCGTGATATGATATGCCATACCTACGCCCTGCGCGGCGATTTGAAAGTGAGGAATGAGACATGACATATCAGGAGATCCTGGATCGCTCCCGCGATCAGATCGGGCCTTTCTGCAAATCCTGCAAGATCTGCAACGGTATGGCCTGCAAGAACACCGTCCCCGGCCCCGGCGCCAAAGGTCTGGGCACCGGCTTCATCCGCAACTATCAGAAGTGGCAGGAGCTGTGCGTCAACATGGACACCATCTGTGAGAACGGCCCGGCGGACACCACCTTCGATTTCTTCGGTCATCAGTTGACCATCCCCGTCATGGCGGGCCCCGTGGGCGCCATGCAGCTTCACTATGGCGACAAATATGATGACCTGACCTATAACGACCTGCTGGTCACCGCCTGCGCCAAGGCGGGCATCCTGGCCTTCACCGGCGACGGCACCAACCCCGCCGTCATGGAGGCCGCCGTCAACGCCATCGGCGAGAATCACGGCGCCGGCGTCACCACCATCAAGCCCTGGAACCAGGAGCTGGTGATGCAGAAGATGGACATGGCCAAGAAGTGCGGCGCGTGGGCCATCGCCATGGACATCGATGGCGCGGGCCTGCCCTTCCTGAAGAACCTGACGCCGCCCGCCGGCAGCAAGACGGTGGAGCAGTTGAAGGAGATCGCCGACTACGCCGGCGTGCCCTTCATCCTGAAGGGCATCATGACCGCCAAGGGCGCGGAGAAGGCCGTGAAGGCCGGTGCTAAAGCCATCATCGTGTCCAACCACGGCGGCCGTGTGCTGGATCAGTGCCCCGCCACGGCAGAGGTGCTGCCGGAGATCGTGGACGCGGTCGGCAAGGACGTGATGGTACTGGTGGACGGCGGCATCCGCACCGGTATGGACGTGTTCAAAGCCCTGGCCCTGGGTGCCAAGGGCGTGCTGATCGCCCGTCCCTTCGTCAACATGGTGTACGGCGGCGGCGAGGAAGGCCCTGCCGTGCTGGTGGCCAAGCTGAAGGCCGAGCTGGAGGACACCATGCTGATGTGCGGCGCCCACTCTCTGGCAGAGATTGACCGGAGCATGGTGCGGTAAATCGGAAATAAACAAAGGACGGGGAGACCCGTCCTTTGTGTTTTGGAAGCTTCGCCCGTCAGGGCGAAGACGGCCTCCGGCGGCCCACTTTAGCCGTGCGGTGCAAAACCTGCTGGATGCTACGGCGGCATAGCCGCCGAGATCGGATGCTAAAAATATGCCACCGGCATATTTTATTAACGCACCGACTGGAAAAGTGGGCAAAAGAGCCAGAAAGAACCTCCGGTTCCTTCACTTCCGGGCGCGCTATACTTTTATAGATATTCGGAACTTCATACCGCGCGTTCGCGCAAGACATTCTTCGTCGATCCGTCATCGAATCGTCTCTGCATCAGCGCCGCTGCCGCTCATACCTACAACGAACAGCGCTGTTGGTTCTACCGTTGATAATGCCAGCGGCAGCGACGCAGAAGAAAAGTCAATACGTCATGCGCAACGATAACCACCGGCTCCTGTGAACGCGCGGTATAATGCATCACAATTTGTAAAAGGGATAGCGTGGGCGGATTCTTAAACCGCAGGTTTAAGCTGTCCTTTTGGGGACTTTTGGGACAGTGGCCAAAAGTCCCTCGTCCCCGCAGGGACGAAACATCCCCTCCCAAAAAATCCACACAAAAAAGCTCCACCCGGATGGGTGGAGCTTTTCGTTGCGTATTGTTCGTCTTACTCAGTGACGAAGGGCAGCAGGGCGATCTGACGGGCGCGCTTGATGGCCTCGGTCAGTTGACGCTGATGCATAGCGCAGGTACCGGTGGTGCGGCGAGGCAGGATCTTGGAGCGCTCGCTGATGAAGCGACGCAGCTTGGCAGCATCCTTATAATCAATATGCTCGCACTTATCCACGCAGAACTGGCAAACCTTCTTCCGCTTGCGGACGCCGCCGCGTGCGGGTCTGTTTTCACGTTCCATAGCCATGGAATAGTCCTCCTTATCGTATTATTGGTGTGTCCTGGAACACGGATCAGAACGGCAGGTCGCCGTCCTCGTCGTCGATCTCGGCAAAATCGCCGCCCACGGGCGCGGCATAGCCGCCGGTGGGTGCGCTGTAAGCGGGCGCGCTGGGCGCGGCATAGGCCGGGCCGTCGTTGAACGAACCGCCATTACCGCCGCTGGGCCGGCTGTCGCCGAAATACACGTTGTCGGCAATAACCTCCGCGCTGCGGCGCTTATTGCCGTCTCTGTCCTGCCAATCGCGGATCTGCAGACGGCCCTCCACAACGGCCATGCGGCCCTTGGTGAAGTACTTGGCGACGAACTCAGCAGTGCTGCGCCACGCCACCACGTCGATGAAATCCGTTTCCTTCTCGCCGGACTGGGACTTGAAATCACGGTCCACCGCCAGGGAGAAACTGGTGACAGGGGTCCCGGACTGCGTGCGGCGCAGCTCGGGGTCACGGGTCAGGCGACCCATGATGAAGATCTTGTTGAGCATGCCGCCCTCCTTACTCGTCCTTGCAGACGATCATGGAACGCATGACACCCTCGGTAATGCCCAGGATACGATCCAGCTCGCGGGGGAATTCCGGCGCGCTGGTGAAGGACATCAGGACATAATAGCCTTCGGTCTTGTAGT
>CAKTZN010000223.1 GCA_934635545.1 uncultured Oscillospiraceae bacterium
TGCTTGCCGGTGGCCATCTCGATGGGTGCGATCAGCGCCCGGCAGGCCGGGGCGATGCCGTTTTCGATGGGGCCGGACACATCGGAGTTGGCGCCGATGAGCTTCGCCCCCTGCATCACCAGATTGGTGGCCTTGGTCAGGGTGTCCAGGGAATAGCTGCGGCCCTCGCCCACCACCACATAATCGGGATTCACGTCGTTCATGGTGATGCCCGCGTCATACAGGGCGTTCAGCAGTCCCGCCTCGCCGATGGCGAACACGGAGCATCCCGGCGCCTGCTCCTTCAGGAAGGCCGCCGTGGCCAGGGCGCTGGTATAGAAGTGCTCCTCCGGCACGTCCAGCCCCATCCGGGCCAGCTTCTGGTTCAGCTCACGGGGCGTATAGCCGCTGTTGTTGGTCAGGAAGAGATACTCCTTATCCTCATCGTGGAGCCACTGGATGAACTCCGCCACGCCCGGCAGAATGCGGTTGCCGTGATAGATGACGCCGTCCATATCGCAGATAAAGCCTTTTTTCGCGTTGAAATCCAGGGAAGCAAACGGTTCCATAGCTGGTTCCTACCCTTCTTTGTTAATGGTATCATCATACCATGCTGCAGGAGCGCCGTCTACCGCAAAACGGTAAAATTTTCAAAAAACACCGCCCCCGCCTCACAGCGTCATCACTCCTGTAAAGCGTTCCGCAGGTCGGCCAGGCGCAGATAGCCGTTTTCATCCCGCACGTCCGCCGCCAGCAGCGCCACGGCGTCCAGCACCTCTGCCATATGGGCCTTTCCCTGCTCCGGACTCAGCAGCAGCGCGCCATAGACCTCGCTGCAGAACGTCCGGTTGGCCGCCTGACTTGCGCCCGCCTCCATGCAGGCATACGCCTCCTGAAACGTGTGGAACGCCGCCACGCCGCCCCAGTAGTCGCCGTCATCCCCGTGCTCCTGATAGTCAGAGAACCGGGTGTACGCCTCACCGGCGGCCGCCTGGGCCAGCGCCGCCATGTCCGAATCGTCCCGCAGTGCCCGCTGCCACAGCACCCCCATGGCCACCGCCGCCAGCGCCAGCACGATCATGACGATCCCCACTACACGCTTTTTCATATTGCTATCCTCCTCAAATTCGTTCTTTTTTCATTATACCATCCCCCGCCTCACGACGCAACAGCAGAGCGCGGCAAACGCCGCGCTCTGCTGTATCCGTTATTTCTTCCAGTGGGCCAGACCCGGCACCACGGCCTCCATGTGGGCCCTGACCTGCTCCGCCGGCCACTGCTCGCTTGCCATGTGGGTCACGCAGAAGTCGATCAGTTGCTCCATGCTGCTGTACTTGAACGTACCGCCGTCATAGCACCACTTGCAGTATTCCTCGTTGAAATCGCCGTCCGGCTCCTTGCTGATGGTGGAATCGTCCAGCGGCATCCCGCAGCACTGGCAGATCAACTGCCGCGGGGAGCCCAGCAGCGTGTTGATGGACACATCAAACACCCGTGACAGCCGCTTCAGCGTCTCCGGATTCGGCGTGGTCTCGCCATTTTCCCAGCGGGACACCGCCTGCCGCGTCACAAACAGCTTTTCCGCCAACTCGTCCTGGGACAGCCCGCGCTCCTCTCTCAGATGATGTAAAATCTCCTTCGTTTCCATAAAGAACACCTCCTTGCCGTCAGTATACCACAGAGATCCCCGCCCGGCAAGCAACCGTCTGTTGCTGCAACGTGCGTTTCATCGTTTCCTCCATAAAGAAGCAGAGCGCGGCAAACGCCGCGCCCTGCTGTAGCTGTTATTTCTCCAGTATCGCCCGGATCTGCGCAAGATCCTCCGCAAAACAGATCCCCTCCTGCCGCTCCGGCGAAGAAAGGCCCTTTTCGATCATATGCCCCAGCAGTGCCTTCAGGTCATCATAGTAGCCGTTCAGGTTGTAGAGGATGCACGGCGCGTCCAGATGCTTCAGCGACACCTTGGACATGACCTCCGTGATCTCCTCCAGCGTTCCGGTGCCGCCGGGAAGGGCAATAAAAGCGTCGCCCAGTTCGATCATCTTCCCCTTGCGCTCCGCCATGTCGCGGGTAACGATCAGTTCCGTCAGGCCGTCATACTCATAGCCCGCGTCAATGAAGAACTGCGGCTCCACGCCGATGGCCTTGCCGCCGGACGCCAGCACGCTTCTGGCGATCTCGCCCATCAGGCCGCTCTCCGACCCGCCGTAGACCAGCGTGTGTCCGTTTTCGCCGATCCACTGCCCCAGCTCACGGACTGCCTGGCCCAGCGCCGGGTCATTGCCCTCATTGGCGCCCAGATAAACTGTGATATGCATGTTTTGCCTCCTTACACCGCGGCCTTACCGCGCTTCTTCTCCTCATAGATGCTGTTCAGTGTGTACAGAATCACGCCCGCCCAGATGAAGCAGAAGCTTACCAGCTTTTCTCTGGTCAGGCTCTCGCCCATGATCATGCCGCAGAAGATGGCCAGCGTGGGGCTGAGATACTGGCAGATGCCGGTGGTCATCAGCGGCAGGTTCCGCACGCCGATGGCGTAGAACAGCATGGGGACCGCCGTCACCACGCCGGAGCCCACCAGCAGAAGCTGCCGCACCACCGTCAGGCTGCCCATGCCGTTGTCGCCCATGCGGCAGCACAGCACGAACACGACAGCCACCGGCACCATCATGATGATCTCCATGGTGGTGCTGACGATGGAGTCGATGGTCAGGCTCTTCTTGATGGCGGCATAAATGGCGAACATGGTGGCCAGGGCGATGGTCACATAGGGCACGCCGCCGAAGCCGCTGGTGCTCAGCACGATGCCCACCACCACGATGGCGATGATGACGAAATGCCGCCACGAAATCTTCTCCTTGAAGATCAGCGCGCCGAAGGCGAACACCACCAGCGGCTGGATATAGTAGCCCAACGAGCACTCCAGCACCCGGCCGTTCTGCACCGCCCACAGATACACGATCCAGTCGCCGAACAGGAACACCGCCGCCGGGATCTCCCGCTTCAGCACCTGCTTGTCCTTGAAGGCCGCCGCCAGTTGAGGCAGCTTGCCCTGCATCCACAAAATCAGCACGCAGCACACCGCCGCCCATACGATGCGGCTGGCCATCAGGAAGAAGGTATCCATGCCGCCGCACAGATACCAGTATAACGGCTGGAACCCCCAGATGAAGAA
>CAKTZN010000224.1 GCA_934635545.1 uncultured Oscillospiraceae bacterium
GTCTAACAGAGAGACCTCCGAAACGCAAGTTCTTTTTCTCTGAATTTGAAACAAGGAGTATCTCATGAAACGATCCGTCTATACAAACTACGACGAGCTGCCGTTATTCCTCAACGCGGAAATGGTGGCAAAGGTGCTGGGTATTTCCATCTCCAGTGCCTATGAACTGATGCACGAAACGAGCTTCCCCGCTCTGCGTGTGGGCAGCCGTATTGTTGTACCAAAAGAAAAATTCTGCCAGTGGGTAGAGTCGCAGACAGGCGGTGCAAGATGACCCGCACTCTGCCGTGGCAGAAGCCTGACCCTGTCAAGAACTATTACCCCGTACCAAAGGTCATCTGTCAACTGGGTCTGTCTCCCGGTGAGATCGCCGTGTATTCGTTTCTGCTGTTCTGCGAGGATCGTAAGACCTACCAGTGCTATCCCAGCTACCGCACCATCGGTGATGCGGTGGGCATGAGCCGCAATACGGTGTGCAAGTATGTGCGGTCGCTGGAGGAGAAAGGCCTCATCCGCACGGAACGTACCTCTATCGTTCTCAAGAATGGCCGTAAGCGAAACGGCTCACTGCTCTACACCCTGCTGCCATGGAGACAGGCGGTGGAGCAGTTCCACCAGCGACAGTTGGCCGTGGCCGAAGCCGCTGCCGAGCGTCAACAGGTACAGCAAAAACTGGCGGAGCAGGACAACTCGATGCACGGAGGTGAGGCCGTATGATCTCGCAACTGCTGTGTGCGTTGATCGATAGTGACCCGCTGTGTGTGGCTAAGCGCACGGCGGATACCCGCCGCTACATCATGACAGCGTGGCGGAAGGCTCACGATAGTCTGCTGGACGAAAATGCCGTGGCATTGTTTCTCTGCGACCCGTTATGCGGCAGCCTGACTCCGGAGCAACGTGTGTTTGCCAGCCGGTGTCGAGATGAAATGAACAGCGTCTATGGGGAGACGTTGTTCCGCCTCGTACAGTGCTGGGTCATGGTACGTCGCGGCATGGTGAAGAGCCTGCGGGATGGCCTGAACCTGCTGGGGGGTAGACAGCCCCAACGAAGCCCCGTGTTCGCCCCTGTGAGCCGCTGTGTGGCCTCGCAGAAGGGCAGTAGGGTAAACCCACGCCCAGGGGATTTTGAGCGATTTTGGAGGCCTTTTCGGTGCGCCGAAAAAGGAGCAGGTGAAAGGAACGACGCTTTGCTGCTGCCGCTCCGGCCACAACTGCCCGCAGTGCGGGCAGTTTCAGGGCTTTTCGCACGACGCTTTTCAACGCCTGTTTGGAGAGCCGCGGCGCTTATTTTGCAAAAAGTACGAAAAAAGCAAGTGTTTTCAAGGGTTTGGCACGACGCTTTGATAGAAAAGAAAGGATACAGTCAATGGAAGAACATGGAAAAAGCAGACATACGATCTGGCTCCCGGACGAGACGTGGAACCGGGTAAAACTACTGTATAAAGAGGATAACTGTTTCTCCCAAAGTGAGTTTGTGGAAAAGGCAATACGGTTTTATGATGGCTATCTGCATACCGCAAAGTCCAGCGACTTCTTGCCGAAGGCGCTGCTGGAGGTGCTGGAAGGTTCGCTGGGTGTATACGGTGACCGGCTGGGCAGGCTGCTGTTTAAACTGGCGGTGGAGCACAACATGACCAACCATCTGCTGGGCGGCGATGTGGATATGACCCGTGAGGAGTACAACAAAATGCGCGGCAGCAGTGTCCGTGAGGTGTCGGCAACCCACGGAGCGATCTCCTTCAAGGATGTGCTGCTGTTCTATCGGGGAGAGTGACCGGCGCAAAATCTGTGCCGCCAAGCAAAGAAAACCGAAATCTTTTCCTAGCTATTCCGCCCGACTTGTGGTATGTATGTTGGTTACAAATCGGAGGTGATCCCAATGGCAAAACGAAGACCAGCCGGTGACGGCATGGTACGCAAGCGGGAAGATGGCCGCTGGGAAGGACGTATCGTTGTTGGTCACAAGGAAAACGGCGAGCCGCTGTTCCGCCACGTCTACGCCAAGACCCAAAAAGCACTGCTGGACAAGCTCCACCAGAACATCGAGTGCTACCGCGACGTAGAACTGACAGAGGACAGCCGCATGACGCTGGGCGAGTGGCTGGATCGCTGGCTCACGGAGTACAAGGAGGGGACAATACGCCCCAGTACCATCGCCAACTACCGCCGCTACATCGAACTCTACATTAAGCCACAGCTAGGCGACAAACAGGTGTCTCTCATCACACAACAGGATATTCAGCGGATGTACCGCCGCCTGAAAAAGAACGGGCGCGTCCGTGAGCACCCGGAGATGGACTATCAGCTCTCCGATGCCACGGTCTGTCACATTCACCTCGTGATGCACGGCGCGATGAAAGACGCGGTGCAGGCGCATGTCATTCCCAGGAACCCCACCGAGGGGACAACGGCTCCCAAACCCAACTACAAACCCAAGCGCATCCTGACACGACCGGAGTTGGATGCCTTCCTTGCAGTGGTGGAGCAGGATGATGTGTGGCGTGACTTCTTTCAGGTCGAGCTTATGACGGGCCTGCGGCGCGGTGAGATCTGTGGTCTGCAATGGAACGACTTCGATGGGGATGCTGGTACACTGAAAGTGTGCCGCACCCTTCACGGCCAGAGAAAGGGTTCGTACACTATCGGCGAGACGAAGACCAATCAGGGTATGCGCACCATCATCCTGCCGCACAGCGTGGTGGACATTCTGCGGCGGCGTAAGGTGGACGCCATCGGGCCGTGGATATTCCCTGATCCGGTAAAGCCGGAGGATCCCGTCAACCCCGGCAGCGCCTACACCCACATGAAAACGCTGCTCCAACACGCGGGACTGCCCAGCATCCGCTTCCACGATCTGCGTCACACCTTCGCCACCCACGCTCTCACCAGCGGTGTAGACGCCAAAACCCTGTCGGGGATTCTGGGACATACCAATGCCAGCTTCACGCTGGACACCTACACCCATGTCACCTCGGATATGCAGAAGACAGCTTCTGGCATCGTGGGCGGCTTCATGGAAGACATCTTCGGAAAGGAGCTGAAACCGTGGCAAGAAAGCGAAAAGCCGGCGACGGAACCGTAAGGCAGCGCAAGGATGGGCGCTGGGAGGGACGCATCGTCATCGGTT
>CAKTZN010000225.1 GCA_934635545.1 uncultured Oscillospiraceae bacterium
TAGCCGATGACGCCGTTGGCCACCTCGTTGACGGTGCCGTCGCCGCCGCAGGCATAGAACCGCAGCTCCTCGCCGCTGTCGCACAGCCTGCGGGCCAGCTCGGTGGCATGGCCCTGCTTCTTGGTGAGGATACACTGCACATCCAGTCCGTGCTTCTCCCGCAGGGTCTCCGCCATGTCGTAGATACGCTGCCGGCTGTCGTACTTACCGGCGTTGGGATTGATGATAAAAACGTGTTTCACAGTAATATCCCCTCCGAAGAGTATTTTTCTCTATTGTATCAGCGCTGTGGAAAATAGGATGAACAAACCTTTAATTTTGCTGCGGCGGCTATTATGCTGCCGTAGGGGCCGATGCCCACATCGGCCCGCACGGCTTGTGAGGGCACTTTCAGTATACGGCGGGGCGATGTAGGCATCGCCCCCTACAAAATACGAAATCGCCAGATTTCATGCCAGCCAGTTACACCTTATTGCCGTACATGAATACATCGCATTTGATCATGCCGTTGTACAGCTTCCGCTTCTTGGCGGCCTGCTGGCCGAAGGTGCGCTCGAACTCCGTGTGGCTGCTGAGCACCAGCGTGCGCCAGCCCTCGGGGAGCTTCCGCCATACCTTGCCGAACTCCCGGTACAGCTCCTCCGCCTCCTGCTTCTCCATCAGCCGCTGGCCGTAGGGCGGGTTGGTGACCAACTGGCCGTACTGGCTGTCCCGGTGGAAGGCGCGCATATCGGCCACCTCGAAGCGGATATCCTCCGCCACACCGGCCTTGTGGGCGTTGCTGCGGGCGATGGCCACCGCCTGGGGATCCACGTCGCCGCCCCAGATATCGTAGCTGCCGTGGAACTCCTTGTCCCGCGCCTCGTCCTTGGCCTGCTGCCAGCTATCGCCGGGCACAAAGCCCCACTGCTCCGCGTCGAAGGCCCGGTTCAGGCCCGGTGCCCGGTTGCGGGCGATCAGCGCCGCCTCGATGGGGATGGTGCCGCTGCCGCAGAAGGGATCGCAGAAGGGATCCCGTCCCCGATAGCGGGAGAGCTGCACCAGCGCCGCCGCCAGCGTCTCACGCAGGGGCGCCTCCACGCCTACGGCCCGGTAGCCCCGCTTGAACAGGCCCTCGCCGCTGGTGTCCAGCGTCAGCAGCACCTGATCCTTGAAGATGGCGAAGCGCACCTGATACTTGGTGCCGGTCTCCGGAAACTGCTCCAGATGGTACGCGGCCTTCATCCGCTCCACCATGGCCTTCTTGATGATGCTCTGGCAGGCGGGCACGGCGTGGAGCTGAGAGGAGATAGAGTACCCCTTCACCGGGAAGGCCGCGTCACGGGGCAGATAGTCCTCCCACACCACGGCCCGTGTGCCCTGAAACAGCTCCTCGAAGCTGCGGGCCGGGAAGTCCGCCAGCACCAGCATCACCCGCGCACCGCAGCGCAGATTGATGTTCAGCCTTGCGCAGTCCTCCAGCGTGCCCCGGCACAGGACGCGGCCGTTCTCCGCCTTCACGTCCTGCAGGCCCAGACGCTTGCACTCATCGCTTACCAGTTTTTCCAGCCCCAGCAGACAGGGGATCACATATGTATACATCGCGCTACCTCGAAAAATGTCAGATATAAATATACAGTATACCGAAATCTTTCCCAAAGCGCAAGGCAAACGGCAAAAAAATAACAGTGGAAGAATCCCGGCCTATCGTGTATAATAGAAAGTACCCGGAAATCGGGGCTTTACAGGCCATGTAAACTTCAGGTTGCGCGAAAAAATCCGGCAAAAACGCAAACGCAACCTGAAGTTGATAGACATTTTCGTGTAATGTGGTACCATATCCCCAGAAAGAAACGGAGGAGGGAGACAATGTCCTTTGGTGATCGGCTGCAGGAGGTGCGGCGGAATAACGGACTGACCCAGGAGCAATTCGCCGAGGCACTGCAGGTGTCCCGCCAGGCGGTCAGCCGGTGGGAGTCCGGCCGCAGCTACCCGGAGGTGGATAAGATCCTCTATATCTGCAACCGCTACGGCGTGTCCATCGGCGACATGTTCGCCGAAGAGAATCCCGTCCCGGAAAGCGGCCGGCCCCAACCATCCCAGGAGACGCCCCCGCCGCCGAAGGACAGCCTGCTCACCTCGCTGGATTCTTTCGTTACCAACCTGTCCCCCAAGAGTAAATGGATCGGCACGGGCATCCTGTTCGGCTCGGCGCTGTTGGCGCTGCTGATCGGCGCGTGCCTGAAAGGAGGAAGCGGAGATATGTCAACGATCATCTGGATCGCCGCCATCGTCATCTTCGGCGTGGCGGAGGCGGCCACGGTGGGCCTGGTGTCCATCTGGTTCGTCATCGGCAGTGCGGCGGGCCTCATCGCCGCGGTGCTGGGCGCCGCCATCTGGCTGCAGGTGGTGCTGTTCTTCATCGTGTCCATCGCGGCGCTCATCGCCACACGGCCCCTGGTGAAGAAGCTCAGCAAAAAGGGCGAGGTGGCCACCAACGCCGACCGTGTCCTGGGCGGCACCGCCCGCGTCACCGAGACCATCGACAACACCATCCCCTCCGGCGAGGTGTATATCGACGGCAAGACCTGGACGGCCCGCAGTCAGTCCGGCGCGGTCATCGCCCCGGAGACGCTGGTGACGGTCATCCGTCTCGAGGGCGTCAAGCTCTATGTGGATGTTCCGCATAACGTGTAAGCAACCGGAAAACTGTACATTATTTTAAAAAATCAAGGAGGAAAAGAAAATGGGAGGCTATATTGCGATCGGTGTACTGGTAGTCCTGATCCTGATCCTGGTGGTCAGCAGCATCCATGTGGTACAGCAGTCCAAGGCATTCGTGGTGGAGCGTCTGGGCTCCTTCAGCGCGGTGTGGGGCAACGGCCTCCACTGGAAGTGGCCCTTTATCGAGCGTGTGGTGAAGAAGATCAGCCTGAAGGAGCAGGTGGCGGACTTCGATCCCCAGCCTGTCATCACCAAGGATAACGTCACCATGCAGATCGACACCGTCATCTACTTCCAGATCACCGACCCCAAGCTGTATACCTACGGCGTGGAGTACCCCATGAGCGCCATCGAGAACCTGACCGCCACCACGCTGCGTAACATCATCGGCGAGATGGAGCTGGATCAGTCCCTCACCAGCCG
>CAKTZN010000226.1 GCA_934635545.1 uncultured Oscillospiraceae bacterium
ACCAAGGCGGCGCTGATCGGCCTGACCCGTTCGCTGGCGTCGGAGCTGGCGCCCACCCACATCCGGGTCAACTGCATAGCGCCCGGCGTCATCAAGACCGACATGCTGGACGCCCTGCCACCGGAGGTGCTGCCCCAGTTGGCGGAGGAGACGCCCCTGCGCCGCCTGGGCACGCCGGAGGACATCGCCCACGCGGCGGCCTTCCTGGCGTCGGATAAGGCGGACTTCATCACCGGCCAGGTACTGACCGTGGACGGCGGGTTTATACTATAAGAGAAAAGTGAAGAGAGAAGAGTGAAGAGAAGCTGTGTGCCGCATAGCGGCACATATTAAAATCATGCCGCCGCAGGCAACATACCTTAATTTTTCACTGTTCGCCTTTCACTCTTTACCGAAAACGCACCTGTCGCTTTTGCGACAGGTGCGTTTTTTCATATTGCCGCATAGTACATGGCGCCGATGGCCTGGCCGAATTGGGCAACCGTCACCTGGTGCGCCGGAAGCTGGCGCATCAGCGGCGTACACATAAGATCCTCGTCCGCCGCCTCCAACCGGAGGTCGGGTACGATCTCCCGGCAGCCCTCCTGCAAAAGGCGGAAGCAGGCCGGGTGCTTCACGAACCGGCCGAACAGATACCGCACATCCGTCCGGGGCCGCATCAGCCACCGCATCTCCCGGCTGATCTGGCCCACGTTCCGGCCGATCTGGCGGAACACGGACTGAGCCGCGGCGTTTCCTGCCGCCGCCTGCTCCATGAGATACGCAAGGCAGGGCTTGCGCATGTCCTCCGGGGACTGGCGGATGGCCAGCACGTCGCCGCGCTCCTCCGTGAAGCCCGCCAGCAGAGTGGGATCGGCGTCATAGGCCAGTCGGAAGGCCGCCGCCTGTCCCAGATACCGTCGGGCGCCCGGCAGGCCGGAGTTCTCGTTGCGGGTGGAGCGCAGATCCTCCGGCGGCAGCGCCCGCTGGGGGAAGCTGCCCAGATCCAGCAGGAAGTCGTACAGCTCCACCGGCATCTCCGGGATGGTGCCGTCGCTGTCCAGATAGCCCACGCCGAAATCGGTGCCCAGCGCATGGGCGATGACACCGCCGGAAAAGTCCGGCTCTCCGCCGCTGAAGGCCAGCTCCGCCGCCGCCGTAAAGGCGGCGATGTGGCCGTCGTTGGTCATGTGGATGGCCGCGCCGTCCCGGCAATAAGGCCGCAGCAGCTCCACCAGAGCGCCCAGACCGGCGAAGGCCATTTCATAGTCGATGGCGGGATTCTCCCGCATGCCCTTGGTCTTGGGGTTTTCGCCGCCTACGATTCGGTCGCGGATCACCACGTCCGGGAAGCTGACGCCCAGCACGTCCAGCGGCACGCTGGCGCTTTGGGCCACGGCGCGGGCCATCTCCTCGTCACTGGCATCCTTGTCCAGCGCCGCCTGAAGGGCCGGGGTCATTCCGGCGGCACAGCAGGCCATCAGACGCACCAGCAAGGTGATGGGGCCGGTGATCCCCTCGGCCACCGGGCTGGCGGCGGGGTTCCAGTCGTACTCCTTCACGCACACCAGACGGCCGTCCACTGCCACCGCCGCCTTAATGTCGGTGCCGCCGATGTCGATGCCGCAGCATACGCTGCTGCCGCACCGCTCCACCGCCTTCCGCAGCCGGGGCAGCAGATCGCCGCCGCGGGGCGGCTCCTGCGCCGCGGGAACGTAGGCGCTCTGGTCACGGACGGCGAAGGAGAACGTCCCGCCGCCGAAGGCCCGGCACAGGCGGTTGGCGATGTTGACCACCTTGCCATAGCCGCTGCGGGCGGTTTGGTGTACCTGAAAGATGTCGTTCAATTCGCCCAGCAGGGCCACGACCTCCGTCTCTCGCAGATCCAGATAGAAGACCATTTCCCGGCCGCTGAGGGCGGACAGGGTGTTGAACACGCAGGCGGTGACATACTGTGCCGCGAACTGCCGCTGCTCCGCGCCCTCCCACCGGGGGATGGGCAGGGAGAAGTTACGCCGTGTGCCGTCCGTCAGCGTCAACTGCATGGTGACGGCCACATGCTCCGGCAGCGCTTCGCAGTCCCGGCGCACGTCGCTGAGCCAGACGCTCTGGCCGGACTTGGCCTGCTGCAACCATTGAGAAAGCATAAAAGTTCCTCCTGAAAGAAAGGAGCGCCGCCGAAGTGGCGGCGCTCCCAAGATAAGATTTGAGGGATGACCCGTGCTTGTCAGTCTTTGGAATACGGTGTGTAGGGGCCGATGCCCACATCGGCCCGCGCAGATCACAAAAGCACATTCGGTAGACGACGGGGCGATGCACCCCAAGGGTACTTGTTTCACTGCGTAGGCATCGCCCCCTACAAAATGCAGAGGCAGCGGGCCGCAAACCCTTTTGGCAGCAAAATCGTAGATTTTGCGCCAGCTCAGAGAACGTGTACCTCCTCCGGGTCGAACACCAGACGGCACTCTTCGCCCACCTGATAGATGCGCTTGTTCTTGGGGTTGTGCTCCGCCAGCTTCACCAGCGTATCGCCCACCATCACATGGTAGTTCTGATAGCTGCCCATGAAGCAGGACACGATCACCTTGCAGGGCAGACCGCCCTCGTCGGCCAGATGGCCGGACTCGGGACGCAGCACCACAGTATAGGTCTCGCCCTCCTTCAGGTCGTCGCGGCCTGCCACGGCCATCTCGTGCCCCTCGATGTTCAGCGTGGCGTGGGTGCCGTTATGACCGGTCATGACGCCCTTCAGGAAGTTGGCCTCGCCGATGAAGTCCGCCACGAACTCGTTGACCGGGTGGTAGTAGATCTCCTGGGGCGTGCCCATCTGCTCCACCACGCCGTTCTTCATGATGATGATGTTGTCAGAGAGGGCCATAGCCTCGGACTGGTCGTGGGTGACGTAGATGGCGGTGATGCCCACCTCCTGCTGGATGCGGCGGATCTCGGTACGCATGGAGACGCGGAGCTTGGCGTCCAGGTTGCTGAGGGGCTCGTCGAACAGCAGGACGGACGGCTCGATGACCAGCGCGCGGGCCAGGGCCACACGCTGCTGCTGGCCGCCGGACAGCTGGTTGGTCATGCGGCCCTCCATGCCGGTCAGCTCCACCAGATCCAGGAT
>CAKTZN010000227.1 GCA_934635545.1 uncultured Oscillospiraceae bacterium
TCCAGCCCGCCCAGCAGGGAATACTTCTTGAAAATGACCTCGCCATCCTTGGTGGTATAGATCTCCAACGGGTCGCCTTCACGGATACGCATGGTGCGGCGGATCTCCTTGGGGATCACCACGCGGCCCAGATCGTCGATGCGCCGGACGATTCCGGTTGCTTTCATATATAAATTTCCTCCAGTCAAAGCAGATTTTTCATGGATAGTATCTGCCGCGGCGGCGGTTCTATGCACAGGCAGTTTTTGGCAAAAGAAAGGCGAGAGGCAAAGCCTCTCGCCAAAAGTGTTTTACTCGCTGCGCAGATATTCATACGCGGCCAGGGCGTCGCGGATGGCGTCCTTGTCCGCCTGTGACACCGTCAGGTCATACCGGCCGCTGTCGCCCTGGAAGCGGATGATGGCCTCATCCGAATCGGCAATGGCGGCAAACAGCTCCAGATCGGAGGACTGGGCCGTAAAGTCGATATACTCCCATACCTTATAGGCCTGGTTATCGCGCTCGATGTCAAAATAGCTGATGGAACGGCTATACATCTCACCGTCGATCTGGAAGTACAGCTCATCCCAGAAGATCCAATCGCTGCCCACATAGTCGTACACGATCCGCACCCAGGTGGACGAGGCGGTCTTTCCCACATAGCAGAGGGCATAGGTTCTGTCGTTGATGTAGCGGGGAATATTGTTGGGATAATAGAATTTGGCCTGGCGCACCTTGTCCTCCTCGATACGCATGCGGCCCAACGCCTCCTGGCCGGCGGCACGCATTTCCTCCGCAGCGGCCTCCTCCAGCGCCTGATAGGTGGCCTCGGCGTCCTGGAAGGCGGCGTAGTTGGTCA
Source organism: uncultured Oscillospiraceae bacterium (assembly GCA_934635545.1). Taxonomy (GTDB): domain Bacteria; phylum Bacillota; class Clostridia; order Oscillospirales; family Oscillospiraceae; genus Vescimonas. The sequence continues at coordinate 839 of CAKTZN010000227.1, forward strand.
CGGCGGCCTGCGCCTCCGGAGAGGCGGCGTCGTACTTCTCCCGGATGGTCTGGATGGTATCCTTGGAGGACAGGGTGACCTCACCCATGTTGTCAATCAGATTCACAATCACCAGGGCGTCATAGCTGTCGCGGGCGGCCTGCAGCGTCTCCGCGCCGTCCAGGGTATCCAGATCCTCCGCGCTCAGGGCGGCCACGGCGTTTTCCGCCTTCAGGATCGCGCTGCTGCTGTCAAGGGTCACCTCGCCGATGGCGTCGATCAGCGCTTCCGCGCTTTTCACGGCCTCGCTCTTTCCGCAGCCGGCCAACAGGAGCATCAGCGCCAACGTCAGCAGCAAAACAGACAGTTTTTTCATATAATTTGTTCTCCTCTTCGTTTTCAGTCGGGGGTGTTACTTTCTCGGGTCAAAGGCGGTAACAGTATCCAGATCCACCTTGTCGCCCTCGATGGTATAGGGGATCTCCACGGAATAATTGTTGCTGTCATAGGTGCAGACGATATATTCCTTCTGGATCACATAGGTGCCGCCGTTGGTACCCAACTGGGTCTGCAGGCTGAAGTTGTCGCCCTGGAAGGACAGTGCATAGGAAATACCGTTCATATAGAGGTTGAAGGTATAGCTGGTGATATAGCTCTTCACGAAAGCGGCAGTCTCGCCGTCGGCAGGCTCGCGGGCAGCCATGGCGGCAGCGTAGCCGTCGGGATCGGCGGCCTTGGTGACCTCTTCGTCGCTGTTGAAGTGCTGGATATCGTCGGTGGAGAAGTGGATATCGTCCAGGCCGTCGATGCTGGAGCTGCTGAGGGTCACGGTCTTACCGGCGGCCAGGTCGCCCTCCGGCACCAGGATGGTGGAGACCAGCTTGAAGGCGGTGCCCACATAGATGTCCTCCAGATAGCTGCTGTAATAGTAGCTGTCCGCATATTTGTTGGCAGAGGGATAGTTCTCCGCGTCATAGCTGTTGGATTCACCGATGGTCATGGACAGCGTCGTGGAGCCGGACTTCATGTTCTCGTCAGCAGGCGTCACCGTCATGAAAACGTACACCATCCGCAGGGGGCTTTCGTTGTCATCACGATAGGAATCGTCCACGCAGACCGCGTCGATGTTCACCGTCTTCGAGGACATGACGGATTTCGCGCTGCCTCCGCCGCAGGCGGCCAGGGACAGCACCATCATCAGTGCCAGGATCAGAGCCGTGATCTTTTTCATCATTCTTTCTCTCCTTGTTTTTTGTTTTTTGCGGGCCGGACGGCTTGCGCCGCACAGCCCGGAGCGGGGTAGTACTTCCATTATATACCGCTTATCTGGCCCGGACAATTACCTGGCTGCATAGTATCCGGCATAAATTTTTGCAAAAAAGAACCGCCACAGGCGGTTCTTTTCAGCTTGTCAAAAAAAGTCCCACATGGGACTTTTTTTGACTGCGCTTTCCGCCGAGCACTTTTAACTCGTTCAAAATGCTATTCCCGAAAACCTTGCTATCGCAAGGTTTTCGGCGGCGGTTTATTTAATTTGAGGCGGGCCTTGCCCCCTCAAGCTCCCCCGCTGCTCATTTATCGAAACGTGCAGCATCGCTTTTCGACAACCGAAAAGAACCGCCACAGGCGGTTCTTTTTCGTTTTCTTTCTAAAGTCTCACTTGATCCCCATGGCCAGCTCGGCGATCTGGACGGTGTTGGTGGCGGCGCCCTTGCGGACCTGGTCGCCGCAGCACCAGAGGTTCAGGCCGTTGTCGCTGGTAAGGTCGTCGCGGATGCGGCCCACGAACACGATATCCTGGTCGGAGGTATCCAGCGGCATAGGGTACTGCTTATTGGCCAGATCATCCACCAGGCGGCAGCCCGCCGCCTTGGCGATGGCGGCCTTTGCGTCGGCCACGCTGATTTTCTCCTTGGTGCGCACCACGATGGACACGCTGTGGCTGCGGACCACGGGGACGCGGACGCAGGTGCAGCTCACCTTCAGATCCGGCAGGTGCAGGATCTTGCGGCCCTCGTTCTGCATCTTCATCTCCTCGGAGGTATAGCCCTCGAAGGCCTCGCCGCCGATCTGGGGGATGACGTTATAGGCGATCTGATACTGGAACACCTTGGGCTGATAGCTCTCGCCCTTGCTGAGGGCGTCCACCTCGGCCATCAGCTCGATGGGACCGCCGGCGCCCGCGCCGCTGACCGCCTGATAGCTGGAGGCCACGATGCTCTCGATGGGGCTGAGCTGGTTCAGGGCGTTGATGGCCACCAGGGACACGATGGTGGTGC
>CAKTZN010000228.1 GCA_934635545.1 uncultured Oscillospiraceae bacterium
CCCCTTCCCGTCCGACCATCCAGGCCGCCCGCTCCGCTGCCGGACCGTACCCTGTCTTTCGCGCCTCTATTGACTGATATTCGGAATATTACCAGTGTCAATTATGACAGGTATTGCAAGTCTTGTCAAGGGGGTTTGTGATACAAATAACAAACTAATTTTTTGTGCAACTTTCCAACGGTTTGTGTGAAAAATTTCGCTTCGGGAAACCGAAGCGATAAAATTTGCTCCAAATGGGCATCGCCCATTTGGAGCAAGCAGGCTCTCGCTGCGACCCGCGCTCATTCCCACGCGGGGCGTGGGAATGAACACTCTCTCCGCGCAGAGTGTTTTTCACCACGCACATGTCGCGGCGAAAAACGATTTCAATCGTTCGCCGCCATGGCGGGCGGCGAATTCTGCGAAGCTTTTTTGTTCCGGGCCCGGAAGCCTTAATAGTTTTCCTCGATCAGCCGCATGATTTCCGGTTTCAGGGACAGCATGCGGCAGATGTTCAGGGCGTCCCGCGGACAGTCGGAGCGGCCCTCCACCCGGTACAGGCCATAGTTCATATGGCGGGCGATGACCGCCACGCCGTCCTCGCTGGTGACGGCCAGCTCACGGCGGATCGCGTCGGGGTCTACATCCCGCAGGCCGATGATCTGATAGTGGTCGTTGGCGCACTCGGCCACCTTGTCGTAGTGGGTGGTCAGCAGGGAGATGGCGTTGACGCCGTTGAGGTATTTCGTGACCGCCTGGACGATGACCGCGCCCTCGTCGGGGTTGGTACCCCGGGCGAACTCGTCCAGCAGGAACAGGGAGTAGCCCTGCTCCACCTCGGTGAGGGCCTTCTGGAACTGGACGATCTCGGAGCCGAAGCCGCTGAGGCCGGACTGGATGGACTGGAGGTCGTCAAACAGCATCTTCACGCTGTGGAACAGGGGCATCTTTGCGGATTTGGCGCACACCAGGAAGCCCGCCTGCAGCAGCAGGGCGTTCAGGGCCACGGTCTTCATGGCCACGGACTTGCCGCCCATGTTGGCGCCGGTGATGACGGTGGCGCCCCGATCCAGGGCGATGGACACGGGGACGAAGGCTCTCCCCTGCTCGGCCAGCAGATCCACCAGCTCCGGGTTCACCATGTCCTCCAGCACCAGCTCACCGTCGGTGATCTGGGGCAGCACGCCGCCGTAGCGGACGGCGAACAGGGCCTTCTGCACCATGAAGTCCAGGCGGCCCAGGGTCTCGGCGTCGGCCAGCAGGCCGTCCACCATGGGGGCAAGCTGGGCGCCCATAGTGCGGCGCACCTTCATCTCCTCGCTCTCCTCCTCGGCGCAGATGCGGGTGCGCTGCAGGCGCAGGTCGTCCTTCTCGGCGTCGGTCTGGGCGTGGAACAGCCGCTCCTCGATGTCCTTCTTGGCGGTGCGGATCTCCTTCAGCTTCTGCGTGGCGCTGTCGGGGATGTAGAAGCCGCGGCTGCCGGTGTGGTTGGGGTCCAGGATATCCAGCGCGGCGGCGGGATCGTGAAGCGCCGCGTCCTTCAGATGGGCGGTGTCGTTGATGGTATCCAGCAGGGGGCGGATATCCCGCAGCCGCTGGAGGTAGCCCTTGATCTCGAACAGCTCCACATGATCCGGCACCTCGCCGTTCTGGCAGCGGCGCAGGGAGTTGCGGATGTCCTTGATCTGGCACAGCAGGGTCATCAGGCGGTTGAAGGTGTCCTTCAGCTCTTCGCTGTGGGCGGCCAGGGCCTGGACGTTATACAGCTCCGTCTCCAGAGCCGGACGCTCGTCGGGGGCGTAGAACCGCAGGCGGCGGATGCGCTCCAGCCCGAAGGGGGAGCAGCCGTGCAGCGTCTCCAGGGCGTATTGCAGGCCGATCTTGACCTTTTCATCGAAAGATACGGTGATCATTGTAATTCCTCCTTCACGTTGATGACCGGGGCGTCCACGGCGGCGGTCATGGCGGCCATAAAGGCGTCCTTGTCGAAGCGCCAGCCGTAGGCCGAGACGGGGTTGATGGTGACGCACAGGGTGCGGGCGGCCTCCTCCGTTTCCAGCGTGACGCTGCGGGTGGCCAGCTTGTCCAGGGTGTCGGGCTTCAGCAGCACCTTGCTGGGATCCTTCACCACCAGGCGTCCGTTGCGCAGCACGCCGCTGCGCAGCAGCGGCAGCACCATGCTGTCGGTCAGCGCGCCGGTGATAAGGGCCGCGCCGTTTTCCCGCCAGCACTTCTCCAGACCCTCGGCCGCCTCCGGCGGCAGCGTCTCCGCCTTGGGCAGGTTCATCAGGTGATAGATGTGGGCGGTGTCGGCCACCACCTTGTCCATGTTCATATCGTAGCTGGCGCCGGTGCAGAGGATGACGCCCTCCGCCACGGCCCGGGCGCCCAGGCTCTTGCGGCCCAGGGCGCCGTCGATGATGGAGATATCCGCCCCCAGGTCAAAGAACTCCCGGGACACGGTCTTGAGCTGGGTGGTGATGGAAGGCCCGGCCAACTGGACGTATCCGGCGCTGCGGGCCCGGACGATGACCACCTCGCCCAGGGGCGTGGGGATGCCGGTGGTCATCAGGATCTCCTTGGTGATGTCCCCCAGCCGCAGCATGTCCTGCGCCGTGGCGATGAGGGTGCCCTCCCGGACGAAGATGCCGGGCTTTTCCGTACCGGTGACGATGTCGGTGGATTCGCCGTCCCGGCCGATGGAGGTCAGGCCCAGGACACCCTGCAGCCTTCCCTGCTCCAGCAGCCAGTTGAGCATGGTGGTCTTTCCGGCGTTTTTGCACATGCCCACGATGGACATGGTTTTCACGCTGTGAAGCTGCCGCAAAAGCTGTTCTTTCATATCTGCGCTCCTTCGGAGTAGTCATATAGTCATTCAACAGATGATTATACCTGATATCGCCGGAAAAAGAAACCCCCATTTTTTGATTTGATTTTTTGAATTGTTTCCTGTCAGTCGGTTGACAGCGGTGATATAATAAGGAAAATTCCCGTAAAGGAGACCGCCGCCATGGAGATCACCCGCGCCTACGTCAAAAGCATCCTGCCCCACCGGGACCCGGAGGGCCACAAGGGCACCTTCGGCAAGGTGTACTGCCTGTGCGGCGCGGTGGGCT
>CAKTZN010000229.1 GCA_934635545.1 uncultured Oscillospiraceae bacterium
CCCCGGTCGTTGATCTTCTGCTCCATGCTGAGCAGGGCGATACGCATGACCTCGCAGATGTCGAAGTCCTCCTTCTTCATCTCCTTGGACTGGATCTGGGAGATATCCAGCATCCGGCGCACCAGACGGCTCAGGCGGCGGCTCTCGTCCGAGATGATCTGCAGATAGTGCCGCTCCCGCTCCGGCGGGATGGTGCCGTCCAGGATGCCGTCGGTATAACCGGCGATGGTGGTCATGGGGGTCTTCAGCTCGTGGGACACATTGGCGATGAAGTCCCGGCGCTGGCGCTCCGTCTCCGCCAGGGAGTCCGCCATGGCGTTGAAGGACTGGGCCAGCTCACCGATCTCGTCGCTGCGGTCCAGTTCCGGGATGCGCACGTCAAAGTCCCCCGCGGCGTAGGCGCGGGTGGCCTTCACCATGTCGGTGATGGGCTGGATCTGCCGCATGGAGGTGACGGAGCTGGCCAGGAAGGCGATCAGCAGGATGATGGCGGAGGTCATCAGGAACATGCCGATGAAGGAACGCCACACCTGCATGATCTCCGACTCGTCCATCACCGCCAGCACGATGCCGACCAGTTGGCTGTCACCGTTCAGAACAGGTACGGCCACGGCGAATTTCTTGACGCTGTAGGTGCCGTTGACGTTGCTGCGGCCCTGATACAGCGCCTTTTCCCCCAGAATGTCGTTCACGATATCCTGAGGGATGGTGATGCTGCGGCCCACCAGATCCTCGTCGGTGGTCAGCAGCACATTGCCCTGGGCCGAGCAGATGAGGAAGTCCACATCCGTCATGCGGGACGCCATGTCCGCCAGCTTCCGCAATGCGGTGCCCTCGTCGATGCTGGCGTCTCCGGCGGCGGCAAAGTAGTCGGCGGACACCTGGGCGATCAGCTCGGCGCGGGTGCGCATCTCGCCCCGCTTGTCCGCGGTGGTGGTGCCGTAGCTCAGCGTGAAGAAGCTGACGCCCAGCAGCAGCAGGGTCAGCAGCACCATGCCGGCGGTCAGCGCGAACTGGTGCCAGTAGAGACTGTTGAATTTTCGCTTGAATCGTTCGATCATGACGGCTGCTTCACTTCAAACTTGTAGCCCACGCCCCACACGGTCTTCAGGGCCCACTGGTCGGAGACGTTTTCCACCTTTTCCCGCAGGCGCTTGATGTGCACGTCCACGGTGCGGCTGTCGCCGAAGTAGTCGAAGCCCCACACCTCGTCCAGCAGTTGATTGCGGGTGTACACCCGGTTGGGGGTCACCGCCAGGTGGTACAGCAGCTCCAGCTCTTTGGGCGGGGTGTCCACCTTCTTGCCGTCCACCAGCAGCTCATAGCTGTCCAGATCGATGACCAGCTTGTCAAACACCAGCCGCTTGCGGGTGTCGTCGGGGATCTCGCTGCGGCGCAGCACGGCGTTGATGCGGGCCATCAGCTCCTTCATCTCGAAGGGCTTTACCAGATAGTCGTCGGCGCCCATCTCAAGGCCGGTGATCCGGTCGGTGACGTCGCCCTTGGCGGTCAGCATGATGATGGGGGTCTTGCCCTTTTCCCGGATGTGGGCGCACACGGCCCAGCCGTCCATCACCGGCAGCATGATGTCCAGCAGCACCATGTCCGGGGCCTTGGCGTCGTATTCCTCCACGGCCTTGCCGCCGTCGTAGGCAATGCGCACCTCGAAGCCCTCTTTTTCCAGGTACATGCGAATGAGGTCGGAAATATTGTGGTCGTCCTCCACCACAAGGATGTTGCGTGCCATATACATAGCCTCCCAATGTATCTTTATCTATTGTCATTATATCGAAGCTGTGGGACGTTTCCTGAACTTTCTGTAAACATGCGCAGGAAGTACCATCGATTGACAAGGGTTCCCTTGTCAATCGATGGTACTAGTATAGCACATTTTTCAGCCGTTGTACAGTCCGATCGTCACGCCGGTGTAGTACCATTGCAGGATCTCCTGCCAGGTCTTACCCTCCTTGGCCAGCTCGTTGGCGCCGTACTGGCTCATGCCCACGCCGTGGCCGTAGCCGGTGACCCGGAAGGTGACGCTGTCGCCGGACGCCTCCACCGTGAAGGCGGTGCTGCGCAGACCGTACAGGCTGCGCAGCTCCTTGCCGGTGACGGACACGCCGCCCACCGTGGCGGAGGCTACCCGCCCCGTGTCCGTCAGCAGCACGTCGCGGATCCAGCCGCCCGTGTCGCCGGACAGCTTTGCCTCCGGGTGGGCGGCCAGAAAGGCGGTGCGGAAGCTCTCGGCGGTGAAGGTGTTGACACTGTAATAGTTGGGGACGCTGTCGGGGGATTCCGGGCTTTTCACGCTGACCAGATACGGCAGCTCCGCCGCCCACACATCACCGCTGGCGGCGGTGGCTCCGGCGGAGGAGGAGTGGAACACCGCCATGATGGGCGCGCCGTCGTACAGCACCACCTGGCCGTCGGTGTCCGCCACCGCCTGCTGCACCTTGGCCTCGTATTGGTCGAACTTGCCGCCCCATTTGGCTCTGGCGTCCGCTTCGCTGAGCCATGCCGTGCAGCAACCGGGATCGGTGCACACGTCGGCGTCGGGATGGCTGTCCTTGGGGGCGGACGCCATACGGTAGTAGAGATAGGTGCGCTCCGCCGCTGCCTGGGCCTTCAGGGCTTCCTCTTCAAAGGTGGCGGGCATCTCGCCCCGCACCACGCCAGGCAGGTACTCCGCCGCCGTCAGAGTCTGCACGGCGCTGCCGTCCCACAGGCGCACCGTGTGGGCGGCGTCGGAGCCCGCGCCGCGCACCGGGTTGGGCTGCTCCGTCTGCAGGGGCTGGGGAGCTGCGTCTGTTTCCGGGGTGTTTTCCTCCGCCCGCAGCCAGGGCGGCAGAAACAGCAGCATCAGTAAAACGATGGCCGCGGCAATGATCTGTCGCATGGGTCACACTTCCTTTCCTCCTGTCAGTGTAGGGAGGAAAGCCTGCGAAAACAGGGGAAAGGGCAGTTGTAACAAAGGTCGGGGAAATATTTAATACTTTTGTAATGATTCCTTACGATGATTTTTAACAACCGTCGGGTATCTTAATACTTGCAAGAGACAAAAAACTTTTTTCATCAATCTTCCTGCCATA
>CAKTZN010000230.1 GCA_934635545.1 uncultured Oscillospiraceae bacterium
GCCGGTGGACTCGGAGACCTCGTTGGAGATGATGACGGTGCCGGGGAAGCCGAACAGGCAGGAGCTGCCGATGGCCATGGACATCTGCCAACTGTAACCGAAGATCTTACCCACCAGGATGGACACCACGGAGAATGCGACGGTACCGATGACCACGCATACCAGCAGGGGGACCACCATGCTGCCCACCATTTCGGGGGTGGCGGAGGCCAGGTTGGTGAAGATGGACAGGGTGATAATGGGCATCACGATACCGGTGGCGTGGGCCTTGCCCAGGGCGTCCTCATCCAGGAAGCCTAGCTCCTTGCACAGCACGCCGAAGATCAGGCACCATACCAGCTTGTTGACGGCGTCGTGGAACAGGCTGGACACCCAAACGGACAGCAGGGCCACCAGAATGACCTTGGCGATGATGGCGTTGGGGGTGTTGTACTTGTCAGGCAGGGCGGGGATCAGCTTCTTGCGGCCCGCAGCGGCAGCCTGCGCGGCTCCGGCGGAGACGTCCACCTTCAGCTCACCGGCGTCAAGCTGCGCCTTGATGCGCTTGGCCTCGCTCTTCAGGCACAGAGAGGCGACGGGGTAACCCACGAAGCCCTGGGCGCACATGACCAGCGTGGCGAACACCGCCAGGTCGGGAAGGTTTGCCTTGTTGGCCATGTCCTGCATGGTCAGCGTGGCCACCACGCCGCCGGACAGGATGGGCGCGCCCACCAGGGCGTAGCCGCGGTCAATGATCAACTGGCCCAGGAAGAACACGGCGGCGGAGATGGCGATGCACGCCACCGCCGAGATGATAACGGTGCGCCACTGGGCGCCGAAATCACGCAGCTTGATGGTGGTGCCCAGGTGCACCAGCAGCATGGTCACCAGCAGTCCGGCCATGCTCAGCAGCGTGGAATCGGCGAACATGGTGGTGGGGAAAATGCCGGCCCAGAAGCCTGCCAGAAAGACAACGGAGGCCACCAGCAGCATGGAAACAATGGCTTTTGTTTTGGCGGAGATCATGTCTCCGACGGCGAACACCACGAAGATGATCGCAGCAGCTAGGATCGCGTTCATAATTTTTCTCCTTCTCAGAAATGTGCAAAGTGTGGATGGGACAAAATGAAAAGCGGCTCCGTCTGAAGGACGAAGCCGCTTGACGCCACTGGTAAAAAATGGGTCTTACGCTTATGTCGATTCAGCCGGTTTACGGTATCGGGAGCAAAAATAGGCATACCAATAGAAGCCCGCAAAATAGCGAGCCATCCAGGCAAAATAGGAGACCGTATTCCGGTTGTGGGTGTTGTGCATCATCTGACGGGCCATGGTGGTCTCCTTTCCGCCGGGATCGCTCCGGCTGTTTGTTTTGTTGGCACTGATTTTAGAACTTCAAAGCGCGAAAGTCAACAGCCAAATCATGGATATTCCGGTGGGTAAAACCTATAAAGTTTGTGGGATTTTCACGAAATTGAACGGTTTCTTAGCATGGCCACGCTGTTTGCTAATGGAAGCCATTGTAAGATCTTTTGGAAGGAACTGGAAGTGCTCTGTAAATATGGATTTACAAACGCCGCCGTTTCTGGTACGATAGCGGTACCTGAAAGAAACGAGGAGGGCATCCCTATGAAAGACCTGCAGAAGAAGCTGCGCGTGGCGCTGGTACAGGCCACCCCGGTGATGTTCAACAAGGACGCCACCATTGACAAGGTGTGCGCGCAGATCCGCGAGGCCGGCGAAAACGGCGCGGAGCTGATCGTGTTCCCCGAATCCCTGATCCCCTGCTATCCCTATGGCCTGACCTACGGCTTCACCGTGGGCAGCCGCACCGAGGAATGCCGGGACGACTGGAAAATTTACTATGACAACGCTGTCCTTTGCCCCAGCGCGGACACCGACCGCATCGGCGCGGCGGCGAAGGAGGCGGGGGCCTACGTCTCCATCGGCTATACGGAGCGGGGCCGCAACAACGGCACGTTGTACTGCTCCAATATGATCTTCGGGCCCGATGGCACGCTGCTGTGCAACCACCGGAAGCTGAAGCCCACCGGCGCCGAGCGCATCGTCTGGGGCGACGCCGACAGGGACTACTTCCCCACGGTGGACTCCCCCTGGGGCACCATGGGCGCCCTGATCTGCTGGGAGAACTATATGCCTCTGGCCCGCGTGGCGTTGTACCAGAAGGGCGTCAGCCTGTATCTGTGCCCCAACACCAACAATAACCCCGAGTGGCACGACACCATCAAGCACATCGCCATCGAGGGTAAGTGCTTCGTGTTCCATGTGAACCAGTACTTCACCAAGGACATGTATCCCGCCGGTTACCACGGCCCCGCCGCCGACGAGATCGCCCGCCTGCCCGAGGCACCCTGCAATGGCGGCAGCGCCATCATCGACCCCTACGGCCACTATGTGACCGAGCCGGTGTGGGACTGCGAGACCATCATCTATGCCGATATCAACCCCGACGAGGCCGCCCGCGCCCGCATGGAGTTCGATCCCTGCGGCCACTATTCCCGTCCCGATGTGACGGAGCTGATCGTTCACGAGAAATAATATCCGTAGGGGCCGACGACTCTGTCGGCCCGCTGCGGAGGAGAGTAAGAGGAGGCCACCATGGACCTGCGGGAGATCACGGATTTCAACGCCCCGGAGCTGGACGTCTACGCCCGGCTGACGGAGAATCAACTGGTGAACCGGGCCGACCCGGCCAACGCCCTGTTCATTGCCGAGAGCCCGCTGGTGATCGGCCGGGCGCTGAACGCGGGCTGCGTGCCCGTGTCCTTCCTGATGGAGCGCAAGCATGTGGAGGGCAAGGCATCGGAGCTGCTGACCCGCTGTCCGGCGGATATCCCGGTGTACGCCGCACCGCTGGAGGTGCTGGAGCAACTGACGGGCTTCAAGCTGACCCGGGGCATGCTGTGCGCCATGCGCCGCCCGAAGCTGCCCACGGTGGAGCAGGTCTGCGCCGGTGCCCGCCGTGTGGCGGTGCTGGAAAACGTCATGAACCCCACCAACATCGGGGCCATCTTCCGCAGCGCTGCCGCCCTGAACATGGACGCCGTGCTGCTGAGCACACAGGGCAGCGATCCCCT
>CAKTZN010000231.1 GCA_934635545.1 uncultured Oscillospiraceae bacterium
CGGTGAATTTTCTGTTCTTTGCCCTGGTGCTGGTGTTCTCCATGGTGCTGATGCACCCGGTGTGCCTGCTGATCTCGCTGCTGGGCGCGGTGCTGTACGTCATCCAGCTCAATGGCCGCAAGGGGCTACGGTTCAGCCTGAAGATCGCCCTGCCGGTGATGCTGTTGGCGGCTCTGGTGAACCCCGCCTTCAACCACGCGGGCGTGACGGTGCTGACCTATCTCCCCGGCGGCAATCCCCTGACGCTGGAGAGCATCCTGTACGGCCTTGCGGCGGGGTGCATGCTGTGCGCCGTGCTGCTGTGGTTCGTGTGCTATAATCGTGTTCTGACCTCCGATAAGTTCGTGTACCTCTTTGGCCGGGTGATCCCCGCCCTGTCGCTGGTGCTCAGCATGACGCTGCGGTTCGTCCCCCGCTTCAAGCAGCAGATGGACGTGGTACGTCAGGCCCAGTTCTGCATCGGGCGGGACGTGAATACCGGCAGCGTGTGGCAGCGGGCGAGGAAGGCCGTCACCATCTTCTCCATCATGGTGACCTGGGCGCTGGAAAACGCCATCGAGACCGCTGACAGCATGAAAAGCCGGGGCTACGGCCTGAAGGGCCGCACCGCCTTTTCCATCTTCCGCATGGAAGAGCGGGATCGTTGCGCTCTGCTGTGGCTGGGCTTCTGCGGCGTGTACCTCACCTGCGGCGCCATGGCCGGAGGACTGAAATGGTGGTACTTCCCCGCGCTGACGGGCGTGCTGGCCCAGCCCATGACCGTCAGCTTTTATCTGGTGTATCTGGCCTTGTGCCTGACGCCGGTGATCTTGGACAGAAGGGAGGCGCGGGCATGGCGCTGTTCACCATCGAAAACCTGACATTCTCTTACCCGGAGCAGACCGTCCGCGCCATCGACGACCTGACGCTGACGGTGCCGGAGGGCGCGTTCGTGGTGCTGTGCGGCCCCTCCGGCTGCGGAAAGTCCACGCTGCTGCGGCAGCTAAAGCCTGCGCTGGCCCCTCATGGCATCCGGTCGGGCCGCATCCTGTTCCGGGATATGCCGCTGGAGGATGTGGACGAGCGCACCCAGGCCGCCCGCATCGGCTTTGTCCAGCAGTCCCCGGAGAACCAGATCGTCACCGACAAGGTGTGGCACGAGCTGGCCTTCGGGCTGGAGAGCCTGGGAGAGGACACCCCCACCATCCGCCGCCGTGTGGCGGAGATGGCGTCGTTTTTCGGCATCGAGGGGTGGTTTTATAAGGACGTGACGGAGCTGTCCGGCGGCCAGAAGCAGCTTCTGAACCTGGCGTCCGTCATGGCCATGCAGCCGGACGTGCTGATCCTGGACGAGCCCACCAGCCAGCTTGACCCCATCGCCGCGTCGGACTTTCTGGCGGTGCTGGGGAAGATCAACCGTGAGCTGGGCACCACCGTCCTGCTGACGGAGCACCGCTTAGAAGAGGCCTTCCCCCTGGCCACCACCGTGGCGGTGATGGACGGCGGACGGTTGCTGTGTACCGGAACGCCCGCTGAGGTGGGCCAGCGGCTCAAGGCCATGGGCCACCGGATGTTCCTGGCCATGCCGGCCGCCATGCGGATCTGGGCGGCGGTGGAGTCCGACGCGCCCTGCCCCGTCACCGTGCGGGAGGGCCGGGATTTCCTGCAGGAATTTGCCGCTCACAAGCCCCTGCTGCCGCTGACCGAGGAGCCGAAGCAGCCGAAGCGTCAGCCGGTGATCACCGTAGAGGGTGCGTGGTTCCGCTACGAGGAGAACAGCCCCGACGTAGTGAAGGGCCTCGACCTCCAACTGGGCCGGGGCGAGTTTCTGGCGCTGCTGGGCGGCAACGGCGCAGGCAAGAGCACCACGCTGAAGCTGCTGAGCGGGCTGAAAAAGCCCTATCGGGGCGACATCACTGTGTCCGGCACGCTGGGCATGCTGCCCCAGAATCCCCAGACCTTATTTGTGAAGAAAACCGTCCGTGAGGACCTGTTTGAGATATTCTCCGGCAGCAAGCTGCCGAAACAGCAGCAGGAGGAGCGGGTGGCCCGGATGGTACGGCTGTGCCGTCTGGAAACGCTGCTGGATCGCCACCCCTACGACCTGTCCGGCGGCGAGCAGCAGCGGGCCGCGCTGGCCAAGGTGCTGCTTTTGCAGCCGGAGATCCTGCTGCTGGACGAGCCCACCAAGGGCCTTGACGCGGAGTTCAAGCAGCTCTTCGCGGAAATTCTCCGGGCGCTGCTCTCGCAGGGTGTCTCACTGCTGATGGTAAGCCACGACGTGGAGTTCTGCGCCCGGTACGCCCACCGCTGCGCGCTGTTCTTCGACGGCAGCATCGTGACCGAGGCATCCCCCCGCGCCTTTTTCAGCGGCAACAGCTTCTATACCACCGCCGCCAACCGCATCGCCCGGCCTCTGGAGCCTCAGGCGGTGACGGCGGAGGACGTGATGACCGTCTGCGGCGGCGACGTGCCGCCCATGCCGGAGCTGCCCCAGGACGCCCCGCCCCTGCCGGAACCGGCGGAGGAGACGCCGGACTGGAAGCCGAAAAAGCTGCCCCTCTGGCGCAAGGCGCTGGCGGCGGTCAGTGGTGCGGGCGCGCTGGCCATCTTCCTGTACGCCGCCAGTATCACGGAGCTCTCCAGCTCCATCACCGCAGGCGGCCTAACAGCGCTGGGCGAGAAGCAGTTGGGGCTGTACGCCCTGTTCTGCGTTTTGCTGCTGGTGCTGGCGCTGGCCATCGGGCGGCGCTCCAGGCCGCCGGTGCTGGCCCAGATGCCGGTGGAAAAGCGGAAGCTGCCCCGCCGCACCGTGGCCATGGCGGTGTCCGCCCTGCTGTTGATCCCGGTGACACTGTTCATCGGCGCGTTCTATCTCCAGCGGCAGCAGTACGCCATCGTGTCGGTGCTGGTGCTTTTTGAGTGCATGCTGCCCTTCTTCCTGATGTTTGAGGGCCGCAGGCCCCAGGCCCGTGAGCTGGTGATCATCGCCGTGCTGTGCGCCATCTCCGTGGCGGGCCGGGCCGCCTTCTTCATGCTGCCCCAGTTCAAGCCGGTGATGGCCATGACCATCATC
>CAKTZN010000232.1 GCA_934635545.1 uncultured Oscillospiraceae bacterium
TCGAAGAAGATCAGCGTCTTTTCGGGCACAAACTTCTTTGTCGGGTCAATGAGTGAAATGTTCTTGATAATGTCAGCGGCTTCATATCCGTCCGCGATGATTCCCTTGTATTTCTCGTCACGGACAAAATTGATCTCGATCACATTTTCGTAATGATCGGCAGCAAAATGCAGGATCGATTCCGTTTTGCCTATTTGACGGCTCCCCTTGACAATAAGGGGCTTTCTGTTTTTATCTGCTTTCCATTCCTCTAAGAAAGCATCTACTTTTCTTTTCAAATACATCTGAATCACTCTCCAGCATGAGTTTTCCACTTCATTATACACAAAACATGAGCGATTGTCAATCCGTTCCGCACATTTCATGAGCGAATTTAAACTGCTATGAACACATTTTTGTTATTCAGCCTCTTTGGTTTATGACACCCCTGTTTGACCTCTCCCGTGCCTGAAACACCCCCTCAAACACCCCATTTACAGGTCAAATTTTCGCCTGATGCGCATCACCCCCAAACCCGCAAGCCCTTACGCCGCAACGGCTTCAAGTCCTTGCCGATAGGGACTCCCTGGACTGGAAGGATTACGATGCAGATACCATCTACCAGCGAGTGACGTCCAAGGTACAGCCGGGGAGCATCGTGCTGTTCCACAACGCCGCACTGCACACACCGGAGGCACTGCCGCGGATTCTGGAGTATCTTATCAACGAGGGCTACACCGTACTGCCCATCAGCCAGCTGATCCTGACAGGGGACTATACCATCGACCATACGGGACGGCAATTCCCGGCGGAAGCTGCCCCGACCACATAGGCGTGATCATACCGGTAAGGGGGCGTCGCTGATAGCAACGCCCCTTGCCGGTACTCGATCCGAGATCCTGTCGGTGCCTCAAAAACCGTGAAAACCCATTGCTGACCGGCAGAACCGCGTCTGCCCGTGTCAACTGGCGGCAGCACAACGATCATATCTGATATTCCGAAAGGATCACCGTATCATGCCGAGTCGTATTTCATTTGCGTTGAAACGATGTATCCCGTTCCGCTGCCTCAATATATGAGCATATGAACAGGTTCCGTGGGGGAGCAGATGTGTATCTCCCTTACCACGTCAGTGAGAACTCCACCAGTTCCGGTGTTTCCGGCTTACCGATGAGAGGGTCTCTTCCGTCCAGCGCGGTAAGCCGTGCCATTTCCTCCGAGGCTAGGGAAAAATCGAAGAGGTCGAAGTTTTCACGGATATGCGCCGGATCTGTACTCTTGGGGATAACGGCGATACCTTTCTGGATCAGGAAGCGGAGCAGGATCTGCGCCGGGGTCTTGCCGTATTTTTGAGCTAAGGCCAGCACGGCAGGCTCCTGATACATATCATTTCGGCTGCCTTGCCCCAGCGGCGCATAAGCCATATGTTGTGCCACCTGCTTCTTATCCATCCAACTCCGTTCGGCGCTGCGCTGGCAGTAGAGGTTGGTCTTGATCTGGTTCACAGCAGGAGTGATCTTGTTGTAGGAGATCAGGTCGAGAAGTTGATCCGGCTCAAAAATGTGCCGAAGCCCACCAGCGGCATCTGAACGCCGTTATGCAAAGTCAAATATTCCATGTTGTATCCTCCATAATCAGATTTGCGTAAACAGCTTTTCTGTGTGTATCATGATTTTAGCGAGTTCGTGTAACACGAAGTCAAGAGAAAATTTGAGGTGCGGTCATGTATTATACCATCAGGCAGATGGCGGGGTTGTTCCATGTCACGGAGCATACGCTGCGGTTCTATACGGACAGGGGGCTGCTGCCCTGTCAGCGTGACAGCGGCAACCGCTGGGTGTTCAACGAGGAATCCGTCAATTGAATGCAGGGCATCAAGTGCCTGAGGGGCTGCGGTGCATCCATCGAGGACATTCAGGAGTACTGCCGCCTGTGCCTGCTGGAGGAATCCGAGGAAAACCTGCGGGCGCGGTATGCCATCATTCTAAAGCGGCGGGCGGAGGCCTGCAAGAGGCCGGAGGAGGCCGAAGCCACGGTGCGGTATATGGACGACAAAGTGGCGCACTATGAGGCTATTCTGGCGGGGCTTGCACCGGACGATACCAATCCGAAAAACTGGACAGCGGAGAATCGACCGAAGCATGAAAAGGAGTGACACGCATTCGCGTGTCACTCCTTTTCCGCATATTGACAAGTCACTGCAGCACCGTACCATCGGCCAGGGTGATGGTATAGCCGTTGAAATTAATCGTGCCGTTATCGGATGAAAACAGCGAGCGTTTCAGAAGTATTCTGGAAATTAAAATTGAGGAAGCACTTGAACAGTCACAGACAGTACAGGAACACAACCTCATTAAAAAGAAACGAGACAAGCTGAAGGCGGATATTATAGCGCAGACAAGAAATCTTCGTGAAGCAGACGGTAGTATCAAACGATTTATTCAAGAGGATTTGCAAAATCTGGCTGAAGAACTGAGGGAAACGGAGCAGCAGCTCTCCAAACTAGATGAAGGAAGAAAAAACAATATGATTGCCATCCGTGACTTGGAAATGACAAAAGAAATGCTGCTCTCCTTTGCAGAGTATGCAAAAGATGCGCAGCCGGAGGTTCTGGTCACATTGATCCAGACTATCGTAGAAAGAATTTATATCGTCGATAAAGATGATGAGCGTTTCTGTCACATCTTCATCAAAGGCTGTACGGACGAGGATTATACCGGCTTCTTCCAGACAGCCGGTTACATAGAGCAAAATACTACCCCTGTGTGATTCAGAACAGTATTGCATTTGCACCAAAGTACCGGCGGAAAGTATTCTACCAAGAGAAACGAGAAGCCGTAGGAAAAATCCTGAGGAGACTGTGCGAATGAAAGGGAGTACGGATTGTAGAAGCGGAAGTTTGTCCGGATCACATCCATATGCTGGTGGAAATACCTCCCAAAATCAAATCGCAGTATCAAGTTTCATGGGGTATCTGAACCATCGATTAACAAGGGCAAACACGCCTGACAGCGTGTCTTTCCGGCGCTTTTTGCCCTTTTCGCCTTGGCGGGCGGCAGCCCGCCT
>CAKTZN010000233.1 GCA_934635545.1 uncultured Oscillospiraceae bacterium
ACCAAGCTGTCCATCTCCATCGCCCAGTTCCTGCTGCCCTTCGCCATCGGCTTTGTGGCGGCTCACGCCCTGCCCTTCCGCACCATCTTCATCGCCACGGCGGTCATCATCATCGCTGACGGCATCCTGCTGGCGTTCCTGCCCTTCCCGCCCTTTGAAAAGGTGGTGAAGGTCAAGGGCCAGAAGAAGGAGAAGATGCACTTCACCCCCGCAGCCATCGTGCTGGTGTGTCTGGGCTTCACCACCTCCACCACCTTCATGCTGTGGATGAACTGCAACCAGGAGCTGGGCACCCTGTACGGCCTGGCCGACCCCAGCAAGATCCAGTCCTTCTACTCCGTGGGCATCGTGGTGGCGCTGTTCGTCAGCGCGGCGCTGCTGAAGCGGAACGTGGAGCCCGCCAAGATCCTGGTGATCTATCCCAGTGTGGCGCTGGCAACGCTGGCCGCCATCTACTTCATCCAGAAGCCGGTCATGTGTCTGGCAGGCGGCTTCCTGCTGGGCTTCTTCGCCGCAGGCGGCGTGTTGCAGCTGGTAACGGCGGTGGCCAACGAGATGTTCCCCAAGAACCGGGGCGTCATCACCTCTATTGTGATGATCTCCTCCAGCGTGGCCAACTACATCGTCATCAGTGTGGCGGGCGTGCTGACCCGTGTGGGCGGCGCCAACGGGCCCCGTCTGGTGGTGCTGTTCAACATGGCGGTGACGCTGCTGGGCATTCTGCTGGCGGTGTACCTGAACATCTGCCAGAAGCGTGAGCGTGCCGCACAGGTGAAATGAGATGAAAACACTGTTCTTTATCGGCTTCATGGGCGTAGGCAAGACCTCCGTCTCCGCCGCTCTGGGCCGTATGCTGAAATTGCCGGTCATCGAGATGGATCAGCAGATCGCCCAGAACGAGGGCATGACCATCCCGGAGATCTTCGCCCAAAAGGGCGAGGGCCACTTCCGCGCCTGCGAAACGGCGCTGCTGGAGGGACTGGCAGCAGAAAATGCCTGTCTGGTCTCCTGCGGCGGCGGGGTGGCCATGCGGCAGGAAAACGTGGCCGCCATGCACCGCTGCGGCACGGTGGTGCTGCTGACAGCCCGGCCAGAGGTCATTCTGGATCGGGTCAAAGACAGCGACGAGCGCCCCCTGCTGCAGGGCAAAAAAAACGTGGCGGACATCGCCGCCCTGATGGCCCAGCGCCGCGGCGCCTACGAGGCCGCCGCCGACGTGACCGTCGATACCTCGGAGCTGACCATTGAAGAAGTCTGCCGCGCCGTGCTGCGGCAGGTCAACGAAACCTAACACACCATATCATATATAAATGTTATTTGAGGAGGAAGCTACCATGTCTCAGAAGTATCCCATCACCATCAGCTCCTGGACCCTGGGCGACCAGTGCACCTTCGAGGAGCGCGTATCCGCCGCCAAGGAGGCGGGCTTTGAGGGCATCGGCCTGCGGGCGGAGACCTATGTGGACGCCCTGAACGAGGGCCTGTTCGACGCCAACATCCTGGCCATTCTGGACAAGCACGGCATGAAGGTCACCGAGGTGGAGTACATCGTCCAGTGGGCGGAGGATCACCGCTCCTATGAGCAGAAGTACAAGGAGCAGATGTGCTTCCACATGTGCGAGCTATTCGGCGTGAACCACATCAACTGCGGGTTGATGGAGAACTACTCTGTGGAGCACACCGCCCAGAAGCTGCGTGAGCTGTGCCACCGGGCCGGGAAGTACACCATCGGCGTGGAGCCTATGCCTTACAGCGGCCTGCCCGATATCAAGAAGGCGTGGGCCGTGGTGAAGACCGCAGGCTGCGACAATGCCAAGCTGATCCTGGACTCCTGGCACTGGGTGCGTGCCGGTCAGCCCTATGACCAGGCGCTGCTGGCGGACATCCCCGCCGAGAAGATCGTGGCCGTGCAGATCAACGACGTGCAGGCCCATCCCTACGCCAAGAGCATCCTGCGGGACGAGTCCATGCATGACCGCATGCTGCCCGGCACCGGCTACGGCGACACCGCAGGCTTCGTGAAGATGCTGCGGGACAAGGGCGTACAGCCCGCCGTCATGGGCGTGGAGGTCATCAGCGACGAGATCCTGGCCACCGGTGTGGCCGCCGCAGCCAAGGCCAACTTTGACGCCACCCGCGCTGTGCTGGCCCAGGCATGGCCCGAGGTGCTGGAGCACTGAAACACAACAGAAACGACGACATACAGGAGGATGACACTATGGAAAGCAGAATTTCCGGACATACCAAGCTCTTTTGCCTGATCGGCTCCCCGGTGGGACACTCCGGCTCCCCCGCTATGTACAACTACAGCTTCCAGCGCACCGGCCTTGACGCCGCGTACCTGGCCTTCAACATCCCTCTGGAGCAGACCGAGGCGGGCGTGCAGGCCCTCAAGACCCTGGGCGTGGGCGGCTTCAACATCACCATGCCCTGCAAGACCGCCGTGGCGGCCTATCTGGACGAGCTGTCCCCCGCCGCACGGCTTATCGGCGCGTGCAACACCGTCACCGTCAGCGAGGACGGCAAGCTGACCGGCCACAACACCGACGGCGTGGGCTTCGTCCGCAACCTCCACGAGCACGGCATCGAGGTGAAGGGCCAGCGTCTGGTGGTGCTGGGCGCGGGCGGCGCGGCCACCGCCATCTGCGTGCAGGCGGCGCTGGACGGCGCGGCGGAGATCGCCATCTTCAACCGCGGCGACGAGTTTTACGCCAACGGACAGCACACCGTGGAGAAGCTGGCCCAGGCCGTCCCCGGCTGCAAGGCGTCCATTACGCCGTTGGAGGACAGCGCCGCGCTGGCCGAGGCGGTGAAGGGCTGCGACATTCTGGTGAACGCCACCAAGGTGGGCATGAAGCCCCTGGACGGCGAGACCCTCATCGACCCCTCCCTGTTCCGCGCCGATCTGGTGGTGGCGGACACGGTATACACCCCCCGCGAGACCCGCATGATCCAGGAGGCCAAGGCGGCGGGCTGCAAGGCCGCCGTGGGCGGCATCGGCATGCTGC
>CAKTZN010000234.1 GCA_934635545.1 uncultured Oscillospiraceae bacterium
CGTATATCGCCAGCAGCGACTATGACACGGCGCAGATGAGCCTCCTGATTGAGCTGGTGGTGGCAGACTGCAGGCAGCTCGGCATCGAGACCATGACGCCCCGGGAGCTGGAGGCTCTGGTGTCACGCTGGGGGGAGGTGAGCCCATGAAGCGGAGGACGCGGCAGAAGCTCACCTTCCGGGGCGAGAGCAGATGGGCGACGGAGTGGGCGAAGATCACGGGCATCTCCGTGCCCGCCATCTACTGGCGGCTGGCCAACGGCTACACCGTGGAGCAGGCGCTGACCACGCCCATGCGCACCCGGAACGTGGGCGGGCGGCTGGGACACTACATAGACCACAGCGGGGAGCGGCACGGAAAGCTGGAGGTGTTGCACTATCTGCGGACGGACTGCTCCGGCAGCGCCGTGTGGCTGTGCCGGTGTGAATGCGGCAGCGAGGTGGCCATTGCGGGACACCGGCTGAAAACCGTCACCAGCTGCGGGTGCGACCGCAGGCGGCGCACGCCCCGCAAGGGGGAGAAGCCGCCGCAGGACTGGGCGGAGCAGCCCTGCTGGACGTGCCGGAAGTACGCCGGAGGGTGCTGCTGGAGCCGGGAGCTGAATCCGGTGCCGGGGTGGCGCGCCACCAGAACCATCAAGTTTCAGGGCACCTGCGGGGTGCTGGAGTCCTACGCCATCCACGAATGCCCGGAGTACGAGCCGGACGGGACGGAGGTGACGCCGGGTGGATGAGAGGCGCTGCTTTCTCTGCGGGCGGAACGGCGGCGAGGATCCGCTGGACGTACACCACATCTTTCCGGGGGCATACCGGAGGAAGAGCGACAGGTACGGCCTGGTGGTGTACCTGTGCCACAAGCGGTGCCACATCTTTGGCGCGGGCGCCGTACACAACAACGCAAAGGCAATGCGCCAGCTGCAGCGCTATGGCCAGCTGAAGGCCATGAAGGAGCAGGGCTGGACAGAGGCGGACTTCATACGGGAGTTCGGGAAAAACTACTTACAGGAGGCAGAAAATGGCATTGAACGCAGTGGTGCTCCAGGGGCGGCTGACCCGTGACCCGGAGCTGCGCCGCACCCAGAACGGGACGGCGGTGACCAGCTTTTCGCTGGCGGTGGATCGTGACTTCAAGGGACAGAACGGGGAGCGGGAGACCGACTTCATCGACGTGGTGGCGTGGCGCGGCACGGCGGAGCTGGCCGCCAAATACCTGACGAAGGGCCGCATGGCGCTGGTGTCCGGGCGGCTGCAGCTCCGGGACTGGCAGGACAAGGACGGCAACAAGCGCCGCAGCGCGGAGGTGATCGCCGAGGGCGTGTACTTCTGCGACAGCAAGAAGGACGCCGAGGGCGGCACGCAGCGGGCGTCCGGCCGGGGCGTGGATGTGGACGCGGACGACTTCGCCGAGGTTGAGGAGGACGGCGATCTGCCGTTCTGACGAGGTGACGTGCGATGGCAAGAAACTATGCTGCACTCCCCTATGACTATTTAGAGGAGATGGAAGCACTCAACGATGCAGAGTTCGGTCGGCTAACGCGGGCATTGCTGACATACAGCATGACGGGAGAGCAGATAGCGCTCTGTGGCAATGAGAGATTTTACGCCAAGCGCGTGATGGCGCAGGAGGATCGGTTCAAGGCGAGCTATGAAGATGTGTCCGTTGTCAGGCGTGAGGCCGGTAAGGCCGGGGCTGCCGCAAGATGGCAAAATGGCAAACGCATTTTTGCCAATGGCAAAAATAGCAAAGCCATGCCTGCCAATGGCAAAAATGGCAATACCGAAACCAATACCGAAACCAAAACCGATACTCTGCCATCTGACGATGGCAAGAGTGATACGCGCGCGGCGCGCTTCACACCGCCATCGATCGACGAGGTGGAGGCCTATGTGCGGGCGCAGGGCTATCACGTCAACGCGGAGCGGTTCGTGTCCTTCTACGCCCAGAAGGGCTGGATGGTGGGCAAGAACCGCATGAAGGACTGGCGGGCGGCTGTCCGCAGCTGGGAGACCAGATGGAAGGAGGAGCACGGCAGTGGATGCACAGGAAGTGATGCAAAATCTGCGAAGAAGTGGGACATTCCGGGCGTTATCGAGCTTTGAGTGCCCGGAATGCGAGGATCGGGGCTATATCGTGACGCGCAGCGAAACGGGAGAACTGCTCTTCCGCAGGTGTGTATGCCAGATCAGGAAGGACAACCTGCGCAGGATCCGCAACAGTGGGCTGTCCGGGCTGCTGGAGCGGTGCACACTGGAGACGTTCCAGACCGCCGAGCCGTGGCAGGAGCAGGCGAAGCGGGCGGCAGAGGCGTATATCGCGGACTGGCACGGCAAGTGGTTCTATGCCGGGG
This sequence comes from uncultured Oscillospiraceae bacterium, assembly GCA_934635545.1. GTDB lineage: Bacteria > Bacillota > Clostridia > Oscillospirales > Oscillospiraceae > Vescimonas. The sequence continues at coordinate 2,348 of CAKTZN010000234.1, forward strand.
GCAGCCCCGGCAGCGGGAAAACCCACCTCTGCACGGCCATCTGCGGGGCGCTGATGGGGGCGGGACTGCCGGTGCGGTATCTGCAGTGGCGGGCGGACATTCCGGCCATCAAGGCGAAACCCACCGACGCGGAGGCATATGCCGACGCGATGCAGCCGCTGAAGGACGTGCGGGTGCTGTACATCGACGATTTTCTCAAGGGCGGCGTGACGGAAGCCGACCGGAACATTGCCTTTGAGCTGCTCAACGCACGGTATGTCAAGCCGGATCGTGCCACGATCATCAGCTCGGAGCGGACGATCTCCGACATCCTGGACTGGGACGAGGCGGTTGGCTCCCGCATTGCGGAGCGGGCAAAGGGATGCATCGTGACCGTCGCGGGCAGCGGCAAGAACTGGAGGCTGCGGCCATGAAGGACGGCGTGATGGAGGTGTGTACGGCGCGGCTGTGCTCGGTGTGCATCGGCGAGATGGAGCGGGAGCACTACTTCGTGCGCCCCACCCGGGAGCAGGTGTACGGCGGCGCCATGCAGGACGTATGGGAGCCGGGCGTGTGCCAGCGCTGCGGACGGGAACGGAGGATGACGAAGCTGCGGCGGTATCTGCTGCGGCGGCAGGGCATGAA
>CAKTZN010000235.1 GCA_934635545.1 uncultured Oscillospiraceae bacterium
GCGGACTGGGACACAAACAGGTTCTGGGCCGCCCGGTTGATGGAGCCGCAGCGGTCGATCTCCAGAATGTAGCTCATCTGCAAAAGCGTCATGGCGCGCACCTCCTTGTCAACTGATGGTACCATCACCAGCATACACGAAACCGGCGAAAAAGGCAAGAAAAAAGGCCGTCTGCCATGGCAGACGGCCCTTTTTGCCGGCTCAGTTATTCCTGGGGCTCCGCGGGGGTCTCGGGCTCCGCTTCGGCTGCGGGCTCGGCGGGAGCAACGGGCTGGGGATCCACCTCTGCGCCGCACTCGGGGCAGAACTTGGAGTTGGTGGCGGTGCCGCACACGGGGCAGGACTTCAGCTCGGGGGCGGCGTCGCTGTCCTTCTCAATGGTGATCTCAATCTCGGTGTGGGGCTTCTCGGCCAGGGCAGCCTCCATCTCCTCCACCTTGGCCTTGCTGGCCTCGATGGCGGCCACGACGTCCTTCACGGCGTCGGGGATCTCGCCCTGATATTCGGAGACGAACCACTGGCCGATGGCCCGGTAGTTCTTGTCCATCTCGCGCTGCTCGGACTTGATGGCCATGGTGAGCTGGGCGGTCTCCTTCACGTCTCTCGCCTTATCGGCGGCGGCTTCGGCCACGTCCTTGGCCTTGTCGGCGGCGATGTTGGCATACTGCTTGGCTTTTTCGGTGATGTTATCAAAGAATGACATAGGATGATCTCCTTTCAGAATATGTTCCGGGCTTCATTAAGGCTGATTATAGCCATTGAATGGCGATTTTGCAAGGCTTTCCGGGCGAAATTCATCAAATGTTAATCAAATCGGCGCGGGGAATTAACACGGCGTGTAGGGGCGGGCGACTCTGCCCGCCCAAACGACGCCTGCCGTATTTTCGATGGGGCCGACAGAGTCGTCGGCCCCTACAACCGGTTCGGCGATGCCTTGCCGGATGCCGTGCGCACAGTCGGCCGTGATTCCCTTGGCAATGAAATCGTCAGATTTCATGCCAGATTAGTGCTCGATCCAATCTCCGGCTCTCTGCACCGCCCGCTTCCACATGCGGTAGGCGTCGTCGCACTCCGCCTGTACCCGCTGTGGGGTGAACACCCGGTCGCTGCGGCGCAGGGCCGACAGCTCCTCCAGGCTCTCCCACATGCCGCAGTTCAGTCCCGCCAGCGCCGCCGCGCCGAAGGCGGTGGTCTCCACCATGGCGGGGCGATCCACCGGGATGCGCAGCAGATCGGCCTGCATCTGCAGCAGGATGTCGCTGACGCTGGCGCCGCCGTCGGCCCGCAGGCAGGTGATGTCGCAGCCCGCGTCCTGCCGCATGGCCAGCATCAGGTCGGTGACCTGGAAGGCGATGGCCTCCAGCACCGCCCGGGCGATGTGGGCCCGGCCCGTGCCTCGGGTGACGCCCAGGATGGCGCCCCGGGCGTACATGTCCCAATAGGGGGCGCCCAGTCCCGTGAAGGCGGGCACCACGATGACACCGCCGCTGCTGTCCGCCGATTCCGCCAGACGGTCGCACTCCGGGGCGGAGTCAATCAAATGCAGCTCGTCCCGCAGCCACTGGATGGTGCTGCCGCCGTTGAAGACGCTGCCCTCCAGGGCATAGGTGACGGTGCCGTTCACGCTCCAGGCCACAGAGGTCACCAGGCCCGCGCGGCTGCGGACAGGCTTGCCGCCCACGTTCATCAGGGTGAAGCAGCCGGTGCCGTAGGTGTTCTTGGCATCGCCCGCGCGGAAGCAGGTCTGGCCGAACAGGGCGGCCTGCTGGTCGCCTGCCGCGCCGCACACCGGCACGCCTGCCAGGGCTTCCAGTCCGGGGATGCCCTCCTTCACCGTGCCGTACACCTCTGAATTGCCCACGCACCGGGGCAGCATGCACATAGGGATGCCCAGCATGCCGCACAGCTCCGCGTCCCACCGCAGGGCGTGGATATCGAACAGCATGGTGCGGCTGGCGTTGGAATAGTCGGTGACATGGGCGCCGGTCAACTGCCAGATGAGCCAGGTCTCCACCGTGCCGAAGAGGAGCTGTCCCTGCTCCGCCTTCTGCCGCGCGCCGGGCACGTTATCCAGGATCCAGCGGATCTTGGTGGCGGAAAAGTAGGCGTCGATCAGAAGACCGGTGGTGGACTGGATCCGCTCACTGAGGCCCCGGCGTTTCAGCTCCTCGCACAGCTCCGCTGTGCGGCGGCACTGCCACACGATGGCGTTGTATACCGGCACGCCGGTGGTCTTGTCCCAGATGATGGTGGTCTCCCGCTGGTTGGTGACGCCGATACCGGCGATGCTCCCGGCGGGCAGTCCGGCGATGGCGTCCGCCGCCGCCTGGGCCTGGGTGCGCCAGATCTCCATGGGATCGTGCTCCACCCAGCCAGCCCGGGGATAGTGCTGGGCGAAGGGATACTGGCCCCGGCCCACGATGCCGCCCTGCTTGTCGAATACGATGGCGCGGGAGCTGGTGGTGCCCTGATCCAGCGCCAGGATGTAGGAAGCCATGACAAATCCCCCTTTTCAAGTGTGGCTTGCTGTGGTATGATGGATATAATAAAAACAGAAGAATACCGAATAGCATCAGTATATCACAGGAAGGACGGAATTGCCATGACAAATAAGACTGACTTCACGTTTCTTTCCAGCGACGGGAAAACACGGCTGCACGGCATCTCGTGGGTGCCGGAGGATGTGACGCCGGTGGCGGTGCTGCAGCTCGTCCACGGCGTGGCGGAGCATATCGACCGTTATGACGATTTTGCCCGGTTCCTCAACGGTCACGGTGTCATCGTGGCGGGCCACGACCACCTGGGCCACGGCAAGTCCCTGCCCGAGGGCGGTACGCCGGTGTATTTCGGCGACGGCAACACCTGGAACACGCCGGTGGACGACGTGTATGTGCTGCACACCCGGCTGAAGGAGCAGTACCCCCATCTGCCGCTGCTGCTGATGGGGCA
>CAKTZN010000236.1 GCA_934635545.1 uncultured Oscillospiraceae bacterium
CCTTGCAGTTTTGTCGGAGCAGAAATGTGTCCAGACAAGAAAAGGCCCGCAGAGAATACTTGCCGTATTGTCAAGGGACTTGACGCAGTATGGGCGCATTTCTGCCCGTCAAAACCGTGTCTGCCCTTGTCAATCGATGGTATATTTCATGCCGCCTTGTCGGGCGCGCCGTTCTTCTGCTGTTCCGCCTGCTCCGCCGCCAGCTTCGCGGCCTCTGCCTTCTTGATGGCCTTCTGCTTTCGCAGGAAGGGGATGCCGAATTTCAGCACCGGCCCGATGGCGGCAAAGCCGATGGCCAGCAGGTCGCCGATCCGGTAGCTGGCGCCCACGGTGCCGGAGACCTTCGTCTCCGCGGCGGTGAAGTCCATCTCCATGTGGATGTGCGGGTCGGGAATGTGTATCCACTCCTCCAGCCGGGGCATCACCGTCCACATGGCGGTGTTGGCCCAGCCATACCACTGGGCGGTGTTGACGGGATCCCCGTCCGCGAACACGAAGCTCAGGCGCATGGGGTCGATACGGATACGCTTTCCCGCCCGGCGCAGCGTCCCCTGGATGGAACGCCACAGGGCGCTCAGCGCACCCTTGATGTCCTCGAACGTCAGGTGGATGTCCGGTTTTTTCTTCTCCTTGGGCTTTTTTTCGTCCTTTGCCGTTTTTTCCGGCTTCGCCTTTTTCGGCTTCTTCTCCGGCGGCGGAATGATCTGCATCGTCACCGGGCCGATCCGTGCGGTCACACGCAGCTCCTCGCCGAAGCTGGCGGTCACGCCCACGCGCAGGCACAGGATCACCACGATCAATGCCGCGATCACGCCCAGTATGATCCATCCAATCAAGGGGAACGCCTCCTTTCGGAATGGGATATCAGTTCTCGTTCAGCTCCTCCGGCAGATCCAGCAGGTTGCCCTGCTCGTCCAGCCGAAGCTGGCCATCGCCCTCCATGCCGGGCATCTCCGGCAGATCGTCCAGCGACCGCAGGTGGAAGGCCCGCAGGAATGCCTGGGTGGTGCGGTACAGCCGGGGCCGTCCCGGCACCTGAAGCCGTCCGCACTCCTCGATCAGGTGGCGATCCAGCAGCAGGCCCACCGTATAGGAGCTGTCCACGCCCCGGATCTGATCCACATAGGCCCTTGTGGTGGGCTGATAATAGGCGATGATAGTCAGCACCTCCAGCGCGGGCTGGCTCAGCTTGGCGGGCTTGCGCACCTCGAAGGCGCGGCGGATGATGTCGCCGTACTCCGGCGCCGAGCAAAGCTGATAGCTGTCGTCCATTTTCAAAAGCCGCATGCCCCGCCGCTCATAGGCGTAGTAGTCCGCCAGCTTCTGCAGCACCAGCTCCACCGTGGGACGGTCCATGTCCGTCGCCATGCAGATGCGGTCTATGGCCACCGGTTCGCCGGAGGCAAAGAGGATGCCCTCGATGGCGGCCTCTACTTCCTTCATTTCAAGCGTATCCATATCTTACCTCCCTCAAACCTCGCCCTGCCAATCGTCGGGCATATCGCCGTCGCACTCCACGGTGCAGTCATTGACGCCGGAGGCCAGACGGATGATGCGGCTGCGGCACAGCTCCAGCACGGCCATGAACGTGGCCACGATCTCGCTGCGGCTGCGGCTGCCCCGGAACAGCAGCAGGAACCGGGTGATGCCGCCGGTCTTGAGCCGCCGGAAGATCTCCCGCGCCTTGGCCTCCACGGAGTACGGCTCACGCCGCACGATCTCGTCAAAGGGCTTCAGATCCGGCTGGGCGTCCAACTGGCCGCGGCGATCCGCCACCTCCTGCATGGCGATGATCAGGTCGCCCGGCTGCTGGTCATACTCGTAGATCTTGCCCCGCTCCATGGGCTCGGGGTTGCGGGTCATGATGTCCCGGCCAAACTCGCCCATGGGGCCCAGCTTCTCCGTCAGCACCTTGACCTTGGCATAGGTGTCGCCCCGCTGCCGCTCCTCCAGGGACTTGATCAGGGCGTCCATCTCGCTCTGGGCTTCCTCGTCCTCCAGGTTCAGCAGCATGCGGGTCTTGATGTACATCAGGTGCGCGGCCATGGTGATGAATTCGCTGGCCACCTCCAGATCCATCCGCTGCCGCTGCTCCAGATACGCCTGGTACTGATCCAGGATCAGGGCGATGGGGATGTCCTGTATCTCTATCTTATTCTTACTCAGCAGGAACAGGATCAGATCCAGCGGCCCCTCGAAATCCTCCAGGGGTTCGCTGCCCTTGGCCTGCACCACCTTTTCCAGTTTGAAAATCGGATTATCCAACAGTGATCTCCTCAATAAAAGCCGACAATGCGGCAGAATAGCCGGAATACCCAGCCGATGGCGATGTCCAGCACATTGGACAGCGCGCCGAAGCACACCAGTGCCATGATGATCAGCATACCGAAGCGCTCATAGCGCATCAGCCAGTCGTACTGCCGGTCCGGCAGCAGCGCCGCCAGCACCTTGGAGCCGTCCAGCGGCGGAATGGGGATCAGGTTAAACACGCCCAGGCCGATGGACATCAGCGCCGTGTTCATGAAGAAGTAAAAGAGCGTCTCGTTGATCTGGCCGGTGGACAGGGCGTGGGTATACATCACCCGCGCGCCCAGCAGCAGCCACAGGGCCAGCAGCAGGTTGGACACCGGCCCGGCCAGCGCCGTGATGGCCATGCCACGCTTGGGATGCTTGAAGTAGTTGGGGTTCACCGGCACCGGCTTTGCCCAGCCCACGCCGGTCAGCACCATGGCGGCCAGGCCGATCCAGTCGATGTGCCGCAGGGGGTTCAGGGACAGGCGGTGGTTCCGCTTGGCCGTGGGATCCCCCAGAAAGAACGCGGCGATACCGTGGCAGGTCTCGTGGATGATCAGGCAGATCAGCACCGCCGCCACCCGCAGCAGCGTGTCCCGCAGTGAGCCCAGATCCAGCGCGTTCCAAAGGTTCTGCAAATAGTTCAAAAA
>CAKTZN010000237.1 GCA_934635545.1 uncultured Oscillospiraceae bacterium
TTCTCTGCGGACTGGTCGATGACCTGGTGGTCATAGGCCTTCAGACGAATGCGGATCATTTCTTTTGCCATTTGGTTCGTTCCTCCATAATTTGTACGGTTTTTGTTGCTTTGACCAATGCCGTACGGTGAGAAATTTCTTATACGCCGTTCCGTGCGTATCATTCCGGCTCATAAGAAACACCGGCGCAATCCGGCCGGTGTGCTTCTGGCGCAGCGATCTACGCTGACGTACACAGAATTTCCTCAGCCGCCCGATTATCGGACATACTCCCCGAAAGTTACCGGCCAGTGGCCGCAATCTTTCGGTTCATCGCAGTTGTAAACGCCTCCGGGTGTGCAGCACCCTTCGCACGCGTACCTACACATAATAAAGGAAAACCCTCCTGTTGTCAAGAGGATTTTCTCTTATTTTTCTAAAAATTTCAAGGAATTTTCGGCGTTCTGCCTGTCCGCACCTCTACGCACCGCAGGGCGAATTATGCGCCGCCTTTGTAGGGCGGGGTGACCTTTTGCCGCTCGTAGGGGCGGACGACTCTGTCCGCCCGCCCGATGGCGTGCCGCACCTTCAGTAGGGCCGACAGAATCGTCGGCCCCTGCAAATCACCCCGCCATCGTCTGCACCGTTCCCACGAACAGCGGCACATCGTTGCCGTCGAAGATCACGAACGCAAATGGCCGGTTCAGGTTCATCTCCACCACGGGAGACGGCTCCGGGGCCGCCTCGTCATTGACGACGATCTCCGTATAGGCCGCGGCCTCCACGCCCTCCTCGTCGATCTTGACACGGGCGGCCTGCATCACGCTGCTCACATATGCGATGTTGTCCGTCAGCGGCGTGAAGTCTGCCTTATCCGCCTCAAAGGCGTCGGCCACCCCCAGCGCATTCAGCGCATCTACCAGGTCAACAGAGGACTTCACATCGAACTTCGGCACCGACCAGTTGACCCGTGCTCTGTTATAGTCTCCCGTCAGCTCCGACAGGAACCCCGGCCGCTGCAGCAGGCTCTCCGGCGTCACACCCTCCTCCGGCAGCACGAACACCATCCGCCCATATTTCAGGCTCTTCGGCGCGGCGGTATAGCCCTCACCCTTCCGGTAAGTGCCCTCATCCGTCTGGTGCATGAAGTCCGTCTGCTGCTTGCTGCCGTCGGCGGCGGTAAAGGTATCCGTCCCCGTCTGGCCGCTCTCGAAGGCGTCCAGCCAGCCCGCCTTATAATATATGGTGTTGTACAGCCGCAGAAGGTTCTCCCGCTCCGTATGGATGTTCCCCGTCTCCTCCGACAGCAGCCCGCCGGTCTGCTGGTTCAGCCAACTGGCAATGGCCTCGTCGGCCTCCTCCGTCCCCATGGGCACCCGGTAGGAGGACGCGAAATACCACTCCGCCAGCGCATCCACCGCCTGCTTCACATCGGCGTCCTCCCGCGCAAAGGCGGCGTTGGCCAACCGGCACACCGCGTCGCCATCCTGATAGACGCTGATCCACAGGCGGTTGATCTGCTGCCGCAGCGTCTCCGTGTCGGCGGCGCCCAGCAGATCCAGCACCTGCTGCCGTGTCTCGCCATCCGTCAGCTCCGTCAGCATCCCCAGCGCCACATACAGGCTGATGGGTGAATACACCGTGTTCTCCCGCCCGGTGAAGATCTCCGCCGCCGTCTGATCGGCAAAGCGCCGCACCGCGCCGTCATCCGGACGCTCACCCTTGCCCATGGCCTGCAGACCCTCCCGGTAGGCTTCCTGCGCCGCGAAATAGGCGTCCCAGTCCCCCTCGCCGTTCTCGTCGATGTAATCCTCATACACCGGCTCTGCGGGGAACACCGGATACGCCGCTTCCACCACGGCATACTGCGTCAGATCCGCCGCCGGCGCCGGCCGCTCCGACTGGCAAGTGATCACCTCTACTCCGCCGCAGCCTGCCAGCATCAGCGCCGCCAGCAGGATGCACAGCATCATCCGTACCTTTTTCATCGTTTTTCCTCCCTGTTCTGTTCACTCTATTTTAATAATGTTGTTTCTCCTATTTATGTGACGGAAAATTCCGCCAAAAGGTTCCCGCTTTTCGTTCTTCACAGAAAATTTTCACTTTACTTCTTTACTTTCACGCGCGAAAGCGTTAAAATATGAAAGCGACAGGAAAATATAGGAAGCATACAGGAAAGTAGGAATAAGGGAGGAACCACACCATGGCTGTGCATACCACAAAATGCAAGATCGCCAAGAAGGAAAAGAGCGACCGCCTGTATAAGGCGATCCTGACACTGGAGACCGAGGAGGAGTGCTATAACTTCTTCCAGGATCTGTGCACCATCCCGGAGCTGCGCTCTATGGAGCAGCGCTACGAGGTGGCCACGCTGCTGAACAACGGCCTCATTTATAACGATATCCTCGAGCGCACCGGTGCCTCCAGCGCCACCATCAGCCGCGTGAACCGCAGCCTCATCTACGGCGCCGGCGGCTACGAGGGCGTGCTGGAGAAGATGAAGGCCCTGGACGAGCAGGAGGCCAAGGAGAAGGAGCCCCGGAAATGAGCGCCTACGACGCCCTGGCCGCCAGCTATGACGACCTGACCGTGGACGTCCGGTACGAAAAGCGGGCGGACTTTATCGAAAAGCTCTTCCGCCGCAGCCGCATCCCGGTGCACACCGTGCTGGATCTGGCCTGCGGCACCGGCGCCATGACCTGGCTGCTGACGGCGCGCGGCTATGAGCTGATCGCCGTGGACGGCAGCGAGGATATGCTGGCTGCCGCCATGAGCAAGAGCGGCACGGTGGAGGGCATCGCCCCCATCTTCCTGCACCAGTCCATGCCGAAGCTGGATCTGTACGGCACCGTGGACGCCGCCATCTGCTGCCTGGACAGCCTCAACTACCTGACCCGCCCCGCCGACGTGCAGCGCACCTTCCAGCGGCTGCAC
>CAKTZN010000238.1 GCA_934635545.1 uncultured Oscillospiraceae bacterium
TACAGCCCCACCGAGTTCTGGCGCAGCGTGAAATACTATCAGGGCTACCGCAGCCCCAACGACGCCGAGCGCATCGCCAACGGCGTCAGCCTGTCGTGGCTCCACCACAAGGGCCGCAACCGCCACCACTTCGAGTACTGGATCGACTACTGCCTCCGGGAGGATGGCAGCGTATACATCGGCGGGTGCAAAATGCCCAAGAAATATGTGGCCGAGATGTTCTGCGATCGCATCGCCGCCTGCCGGGTCTATCAGAAGGAGAAATACACCGACGCCTCCCCCTGGACGTACTACCAGCGCAGCAAGGATCTGAAGCACACCGACGCCGGGCGCTATATGCACGCCGACACGGCGGCGCTGCTGGACCGCTGGCTGCTGCTGCTGAAGGAGCAGGGCGAGGACGCCGCCTTCGCCCAGATCAAAAAGGAACTGCAGGACCCCAATTATTGATAAAGGAGGTGCACAGCGTTGATATTGTTAAGTCTGTTATTGCTGGTCATCGGTTTCCTGATGCTGCGCTTTCCCGAGGAGATCTATGACCTGACCGAGGGCTGGAAGTCCAACACGCCCGGTGAGCCTTCCAAGTGGTACAGGATCAGTCTCCGCGTCGGCGGTATCGCCTTTCTGCTGGTCGGCGTGATGGGGCTGATCTCCCTTTTCATCCAATAGCTTTCCATAAAAACAACGCCTGCGAGCTTACTCGCAGGCGTTGCTTTTATGAGTTACTTCTTATACGGCACATGCCAGATGGTGTCAGCGTAGTCCGCGATGGAGCGGTCGGCGGCGAAGATGCCGCTGCGGGCGATGTTGATCAGGCTCATGCGGTTCCAGTTCTCCTGGTCGGCATAGGCGTGGATCATCCGCTGCTCCGCCTCGGCATAGGAGGGCAGATCGGCCAGCAGCATATACTGATCCGGCGGGCAGTCCGCGCCGAACACCAGCCGCTGCCACAGATCCTCGTAGCTGACGCCGTCAGAGAACCCGGTCTTGAGCTGATCCACCACACGGCGCAGCATGGGATCCCGCTCATACAGCAGATGGGGATCGTAGCTGTGCTGCAAATGGGCCACCTCGTCAGAGCGCAGACCGAACAGGAACATATTCTCGTCGCCCAGCACCTGGTGCATCTCCACATTGGCGCCGTCCAGCGTACCCACGGTCAGGGCGCCGTTCATCATGAACTTCATGTTGCCGGTGCCGCTGGCCTCCTTGCCGGCGGTGGAGATCTGCTGGCTCACCTCGCTGGCGGGCATCAGCATCTCCGCCATGGAGACACGGTAGTTCTCCAGGAACACCACCTGCAGCTTATCCTTGCACACGGGATCGTTGTTGATCTCGTTGGCCAGGGAGTTGATGAGATGGATGATCCGCTTGGCCACGGCATAGCCGGGCGCGGCCTTTGCGCCGAACAGGAAGGTGTGGGGCGTGAAGGCCATGTCGGGATCGTCCCGAAGCTGCTGATAGAGATAGATGATGTGCAGGGCGTTCATCAACTGCCGCTTGTACTCATGCAGGCGCTTCACCTGCACGTCGAAAATGCCGTCGGTGTTCAGCACCACGCCCTGCTGGCGATAGGCCCACTTGGCGAAGGCGTCCTTGTTGGCCTTCTTGATCTGGCCCAGCCGCAGCAGCACCTCCTTGTCGTCGGCCCAGCGCTCCAGCCCCTTCATCTCACCGGCATGGGTCAGATAGCCCTCGCCCACGGTGTCCTTCAGCAGGCTGTCAAGGCCGGGGTTGATCTGGCTGAGCCAGCGGCGGTGATCCACGCCGTTGGTGACGTTCTTGAACTTGTCCGGCTCCATGACGCACTGGTCGCGGAACACGTCCTTCCGGAGGATATCCGAGTGCAGGGCGCTGACGCCGTTGACGGCCATACCGCCGGCGATGCACAGGTTGGCCATCCGCACCGCGCCGTCCCAGATGACGGCCATACGGGCCACCTTGTCCATGTCGCCGTTGTAGAACTCGGTGATCTTCTCCTGATAGCGGCGGGCGATCTCGGTGAGGATCTGCCACACACGGGGCAGCAGCGTCTCAAAGAGCTGCTGAGGCCAGACCTCCAGCGCCTCGGCCAGCACCGTATGGTTGGTGTAGGCCACGGAGTGGGTGGTGATGTCCCACGCCTCGTCCCAGCCAAGGCCCGCGTCGTCGATGAGAATACGCATCAGCTCCGGGATCACCAGCGCGGGATGGGTATCGTTGATCTGGATGACGTTCTTCTCGTGGAAGTTTTTCAGGGTGCCGTACTGCTGGATGTGCTGGCGGGTGATGGACTGCACCGTGGCGGACACGAAGAAATACTGCTGCTTCAGCCGCAGGGACTTGCCCTCGTAGTGGTTGTCCTCGGGATACAGCACCTTGGAGATCACGTCGGCCATGGCCCGCTCCTCGCCGGAGCGGAGATACTGGCCCTGGGAGAACAGCTTCATGTCGATGGGCTTGGGGGACTTGGCGTCCCACAGCCGCAGGGTGTTCACATGGTCGGTGTCATAGCCCGCGATCTCCATGTCGCAGGGCACCGCCAGCACGCGGGTATAGTCCTCGTGCACCACCATCAGGTGGCCGTTGTCCCAGCGGGTGCGGACGGTACCGCCGAAATGAACCTCCTCCGTCTCCTGGGGCTTGGGCAGCAGCCATGCGTCGCCCAGGGGCTTCCAGTCGTCGGGCAGCTCCACCTGCTGGCCCTCCACGATCTTCTGCTTGAAAAGGCCCAGCTCATAGCAGATGGAGTAGCCGGTGGCGGGGATCTCCAGGGTGGTCATGCTGTCCAGATAGCAGGCGGCCAGGCGGCCCAGGCCGCCGTTGCCAAGACCCGCGTCCGGCTCCATGTCGAAGATGTCCGCCGCCTTGAAGCCCAGCTCCTCGATGGCCTCCTGCAACTGGGGCAG
>CAKTZN010000239.1 GCA_934635545.1 uncultured Oscillospiraceae bacterium
CCATTTTGCACCATTGTGTGAGAATACGATAAAGCCGGGGTATCTTTCAGAAAATCAAGTCCCCGAAGAATATTCTTCACATCCGCAACGTCCGCCAGAACCTCGTTCTCCGCAATCAGTCCGCAGCCGCCACGCTCCAGAATGATAGCGGGGACACCGCATTGTCCAGCATGACTGTAAAAGCCGTTTTTCGCCTTAGAACAAACAAGATACTCTACACTGGCCAGATCCGCAATGCGGCGGGATGCTGCACAGACTTCCGGCTTGGCCGCGCCGTGATAGTATACATGCGGAATCAACGCTTCACAGAAGCCCCCGGAGTGTAAGTCCACCAGATAGTCTGTATTGTGAATGATCTCTGTTTCCAAAAAAGCGGCGAGTTGCTGCGTCTGCGTTCCGTCCATATTTCCGGGAAACTCTCTGTTCAGGTTTTTGCCATCATGGGGAACAACATCCGCACTGCGCGAGATGAAACCATCATAATTGCAGCAGTGCAACAGCAAAATCGTCCCTCGCACTGTGTCCGGTGTCAGCTCCTGCGCCAAGCGAATCAGCGCCTCTATTCCGATGTACTCGCGGCTGTGTACGCCTGCGGAAATCGTGATGGTCTTTCCCAACTCATTGCCGCAGATCAGCGTGGCAGGAATCGTCATGCCTGTTCCCGGCACATTGAACACATACCGTTTCTTCGTATTTCTTTCGTGGCTCATGCTTTTCTTATTTTTCTTTGCGCTTATCTTTCACTATTTATCCTCTGTATTTTACAAGAATTTGTACCGCTCCGTAAGCCTCCCCGGGGGATAAAATTTTCAGGTTGTTGATCAGATAAATCTTTTCTCGTTGACTTGTAGAAAGTTATGTGGTAGTTGTTTGTGCTGCAAAAAAGAAAGAAGAAAGCACAAATGAAGAAGATCACATTACTGACAATCAGTGCCTTGCTGCTCCTCACGGCCTGCGGACAGATGGAGATCAACTCAACGGAGATCACCCCGCCACCGATGACTGTGGTACAGGAAGATGCCCAGCAGCCACAAGCAACGCCTGAACCTGTCACGACGGTGCAGGAACCGGACACGGCATCGGTTGCGGTGCAGGAGCAATCTCAAAAGGAAAAAGCTCCTCAAACGGAAAATGTCCCACAAGCAGTTCAGGCCACTGAGCTGGTCAAGGGATCTACGGAGAACATCCCCTCCGAGACCGTTCACGCAAAGACGGGGTATGTGGAACCGGAGCCTGCACCGGAGCCGGAACCCACGCCCGAACCCGCAGCTCCGGCAGACCGGCAGGCGGCCATCGACGCGGCCAACGCCTACGCGGTGACGCAGTACGGTGTCACCACAGACAGCAGCCTGACGCTGGACAACAGCGCATACCGCTTCCCAGCGGCTGTGCCGGTGGACGCCTCGCAGGAGACGCTGGAGGCTAAAGCGCGGGACATGGTGGACTTCACCTTCCGCCAGCTCATGATGCAGGCAGGCCGGGACAGCGTGGCGGATGCCGGATTCCACTGCAATGTCTGCATCGTGGAGGATGGCGGCAGCTTGCTGATCTACGTTCTCTACGACGGTTGAGGTGGGGTATGCAAGACCTGCTGAAATCACTGTACCGCGTCTACTGTGAGCGAAAAGGCCAGTATGATATTTCGTCAGAGGCCGAGGATGCTTTCCAAAGTCTGGTCAAAAGCCTGTCCAAAGAGGACAAGCACCTGTTGCTGATCGTCGAGGATGCCCACAACATGGTGGCCGAACAGGTTGCGGAGCAAAGCTTCATCTGTGGCTTCCGACTGGCGGCAATACTGGCGATAGAGCTTATGATGGATACAGAAGAATGATAGAACTGTGACCGGGCGGCGGATTATCCGTCGCCCGGTCACAGTTTCGTTTTCGTGTTTACCCATATATCGATTGCCACCGCTGCAAGGCGCTGCCTGGATAAAGCTGGCGCAGGTGCTCCAGTGCTGCCTTTTTCGCTTTTGTCACACCGTCCTGCGTCAGCATCTCACGCAGTCCTAATTCGTCAGCGGACAGTTTTTCGTAGCCATAAATGCCATACGAATGACCAAGAATATATTTATCCTTGGCGCTCAACTGCTGAAACAATCCCTCCAGCAACTCCAAACACGTATTCCGATAGACGGTCTGTTCCGTGTCCGCAGCGCTCAATTCACTCAGCCACCCAAACACCTCGTCCGCCTCGTTGTCCGTTTGCAAATCGGACATAGCTAACGAATGTGTATTGTAGGCGATAGCCTTTGCTGCGGCATTCTCAGAAACACCAAGCTGTGCCGCGATCTCTTCCGTACTCTTTCCAGCGTCATAGTAAAGCTGCTGTGCTGACCGTACTCGCTGCATCTCGTCCTTACTCAGCACCATCACACCCAGATTGGCTTCCATGTAGCGGTACATTCTCCCACGCAGAAACGGATGCAGGTATGTCGTCAGCCTGCCTCTGCTCTCATCATAGCCGCCGCATTGGATACGCTCACAGAATTCCACAGCACCTTCCGAGCACAAATCATCCAGCATATCGTCACGGCGACAGTTAAATCGCTCCAGTGTTTCGATGGCAATGGCCCGGACAAAGGGCATCATCTGCTCATACAACAGTCCAAATGCTTCCGTCTCCCCAGAAACATATTGCCGATACAATTCCTCATTCGTCATAAGCCATCGCCTCCTTCCCGCGGGTGGTCAGTTTTCTTTTCTGGGACGTCCTCTCGGCTTACTCCTACGCTGTACGCCGCAGAGAGGATATAGGTTCTCTTTGGAAAGCGACTCGTTGAACGCCGCATAGGTTGTGCCCGCCGTCACCCTCGCTTCATGATAAAGCTCCTTCGCCTTTTCCCGCAGCACTTCCCGTTCCTCCGCCGTGATC
>CAKTZN010000240.1 GCA_934635545.1 uncultured Oscillospiraceae bacterium
GCGTCAGCTTGTCGGCCAGCATATAGCCGTCCATGGCCTCCACATTGGCAAGGCCCATGGTGTAGTCGATCTCGTCATAGCCCTCCAGCTCACGCAGCATCTGTGCCTCCTTCTCATAGTCGCCGGAGGGCACCACCAGCGCCACCATGTTCTTGCTGGTAAAGGTGTCCTTGATCTTGTTCTCGGCGATCTGGGTCTCGTTGAGCTTGGGGGTCGTCAGGCCGCTGTAGCCGTAGGCATAGGGGCACTTATTGGACAGGAACAGGCCGAACACCACGAACACCGCGAAGATCACGGGGACGATGCGGCGGGTCCTGAAGTCGTATCTGCCGATGAAGTCTACTCGGGGAACAAAATTCTTGTGCTTTGTCTTTTCGATCAGCGGCCCGAACAGCACCAGCAGGCCCGGCATCACCACGAATACCGACAGCAGGGCGTACAGGATGGCCTTGATGAGGCAGATGCCCATGTCGGGGCCGATCTTGAACTGCATGAACAGCATGGCCGCCAGGCCGCCCACGGTGGTCAGGGAGCTGGCGCTGATCTCCGGGATGGCGCGGCTGAGGGCGGCGATGGCCGCCTCGCGGACGGGCATGGTCTCCCGCTGCTCCTTGAAGTGGTTGCACAGGATCACCGCGTAGTCCAGGCTCAGGGCAAGCTGCAGAATACTGGTGACGGAATTGGACACAAAGGAGATCTTGCCCAGCAGGAAGTTGCTGCCCTGGTTCAGGATCATGGCGATAACGAAGGTCAGCAGCAGCACAGGCACCTCGCCATAGGTCTGGGAGGTAAACAGCAGCACCGCCACCACGATGACCGCCACATACACCATGATGACGCTGACCTCGCTGGCGATTGTATCCTGCAGGGTGTTGCCCAGGTCGGTGGAGATATACAGGTCATAGCCGGACAGGGTGTCCTTCACCGCGTCCAAGGCCGTCAGGCAGGTGTCGTCCGTCTCGTCATAGTCGAAGGTGACGGTATATAGCGCGGCGGAATTGCTGTAATGGTCGGTGGTCTCGTCGAAGTCCACGCTCTGGACGCCCTTCACGTCGGCGATGGTGTCCCGCAGCGCTTCCGCCGCGTCATAGGTGATGCTGTCCACCATGACCTCCGCCGTGCCGTAGGTGGTGAATTCCGCCTCCATCACGTTCAGGGCCTGCTTCGTCTCGGCGTCATCCGGCAGGAATGCCGTCAGATCGTTCTCCACCTCCACCCAGTTGCGGGAAAAGGCGGAGAAGATCAGTGCGATGACGGTCAGCAGGAAAAACAGGTTCCGCTTATCCACGATAAACGTCGCCAGGCTCTCCATAAAGGTCTGTTTATGCTTGGTCTGCTGTGCCATGTGCTTGATGCTCCTTTTCCGTTGCTTCCTCGATTTTCTGTCCCTGCAGCGGCATGCAGACGACGCCGATGTGGATGACGCCCCGCAGCACCGCGCCCTCGTCGCGCAGCCGTGTCTCACATTCGAAGGCGTTCAGCGCCGTCTGCAGCGTGTGCCGCAGCGTCAGGGTCTCCCCCTCCCGGCTGCCGGTCACAGGGTTGTTCACCCCCAGCAGCGACAGTGTGCCGGTCACAGCGCCGCCGCGCTCGTAGAGGATCAATGTGCCGCTGCGCGCTCCCAGCGGACTTTCTACGATCACCTGATATCGGGCCATAGGGCACCTCCCGTTTCAAATCAACGGTGAAAGGATACCGGAATCGGCCTGAAAATGCAAAGGTCAAACGGCTCGTCCGTGTCACAATTCTGACAGGGACAAGCCGTTTGACCCGGAGCGTATTCTATGGTATAATTCCACTACTGCCAGTTAAGGAGGTATCTGCCGTGGAGAAGCGCACCTATGCCGCGTCCGACCAGACCAAGCACGCCCTGGCGGCGGCACTGAAGGAGCTGATGGCCCAGAAGCCCATCGACAAGATCACCATTCACGACATCACCGAGCGCTGCGGCATCCGGCGGCAGAATTTCTACTACCACTTTGAGGATGTCTACGATCTCATGCGCTGGATGTTCCAGGAGGAGGCCGTGTCCCTGCTGCGCCAGCATGAGGGGACGCTGCTGTGGCAGGAGGGGCTTCTGCAGCTCTTCCGGTACATCGAGGAGAACAAGGCGGTGTGTCTGTGCGCCCTGCGGTCGGTGGGCCGGGAGCATCTCAAGCGGTTCTTTGAGACGGACATCCACGCCATCATCCACCGCACGGTGGAGCAATTCGGCCACGAGGTAGGCGCCATCAGCGCCGGCGCTACGGAGGCGGATATTGAGTTGACCACCCATTTCTATGTGGTGGCCCTGACGGGCATGCTGGAGAGCTGGTTGCTGGGCGAGATCGACCGCACGCCGGAGGAACTGATCACCTTCGCCGACCGCACTCTGCAGGATCAGGTACAGGGCGCCAAGCTGCGGTACGGGGTAATGAAAGCCGGAGAATAAGAATCAGATGCGAAGGAACCTCAGCGGTGCAAGTCATACCGTCTGATCTCCGACGGCGCGATGTGGGCATCGTGACCTACGAAATTACACTAAAAAGAACACCATCCAAATGGATGGTGTTCTTTTTATGTTGGCGCTACCTATTTTCCCGGGCGCGTCGGCCTGCCAAGTATCGTGGGCTAGACGTGAGCTTAACTGACCTGTCACGGGATGGTGCCGGAGGCATCCCGAACTATGTTGAGAAAAAGCAAAACCCCCATGACTTTCGTCATAGGGGTTTTATGTTGGCGCTACCTATCTTCCCGGGCCGTCTCCAGCCAAGTATTGTGGGCAGAAGCGAGCTTAACTTCCGTGTTCGGGATGGGAACGGGTGGACCCTCGCCCTAATCAGCACCAACTTGTCAGCACAGCAGTGTTCCGTCATGCCGACTCATGTGCAATT
>CAKTZN010000241.1 GCA_934635545.1 uncultured Oscillospiraceae bacterium
TCGATCTCATAGAGGATCACGGTGGGTTTCAGCGCTTCCTTTTTCACGATGCGATACATACTTACTCCCTCATTTCTGTTTTTTCCTTACCTGCGCCCTTTTCGCAGGTGACGCCGGGAACTTTGTTTATTTTATCACGAACATAGGACGCCGTCAATGCACATCTTACACACTTTTGACAGGAATTGACGGGCAATTCGCCGGACAATAGCCCGCGGCATTGCAGTTTATGACGCGGGGTGGTATAATGTGGATGAAATGAGAGTCAGGAGGAAAACAAAGATGGATTTGAAGCTGATACGGCCGACGCGGCAATATGCGGAACAGGTCATGCGGGGCAGAGAAGAGATGCTTGCCAACCATGACAGCTTCGACGGATGCGCGGGACTTGAAAGCGTCGCTTCATTTGAGGAATGGGTCGATTTTGAGAACAGGCTGAAGCGGAGATATGGCGATGGCTATGTCCCTTCCGAGGTATTTCTGGCGGTGCGGCAGAGTGATGATAAGGTCGTTGGCTTCATTGATTTCCGGCACCCGCTATCTCCGTTTCTTTTTCAATACGGAGGAAATATCGGTTACAGCGTTCTGCCGTCAGAGCGGCGCAAGGGATATGCCGGTGAGATGCTGAAGCTGATCCTGCCGGTCTGCCGGGCCTATGGTGAAGGCCGCGTTCTGGTGGTCTGCGATAAGGACAACGAAGCCTCCCGGCGAACCATAATCAAGAACGGCGGGAAGCTGGAGAATGAAGTGACCGAGGATCTCGGTTCGGGAGAGCGCGGGATCATTCAGCGGTATTGGATCGATCTGGCCTCGATAGACGAAGGAGAATGGCGATGACGGATGCACTCATGTACTATAATGACGTGATGCTCTGCTACGGCATCACCGCCGATGAGCTGAAGCGCGCTTATATCGAGAAGTTTGAGAGGAATATGCGCCGCTGGTAATGCACCGAAAACAAACAACCACCCGCCCGGAGCTGCGCTCCGGACGGGTGGTTGCGTTTTACTATGACAGCGTTACCTGGCGGCCGGTGATGGTCACCAGCATTTCCTCCCGCATCTTTTTCAGCTCCCGCATCATGGCGCTGCGGTCGGCGGAGATATAGTCCGCCAGGGCGCTGAGGGAGAAAGGCAGTTGGAACGACGGGCTGCGGCCCTTGGCCGCCTGCAACTGGAAGTAGCGCAGCAGCTTCTCCCGGATAGAGCGGCGGCTGAGCACCTCCACCCGCTCGGACAGGGATGTGGCCTTCTCCGTCACCAGGCGGAACAGGTTCTCCACCATGCGGCTGTGGCAGGCGCAGGCGTGCTCACACCGGCGCATGACCGCCTCGGAGCGCAGGAAGCTGACCCGCGTGGGCGCGGCGGCCCGCACCACCACGCTGTCGTCCCCCGCCGCCTTGAACATCATCATTTCACCGAACACGCCGCCGGGGCCCAGATGCTCCAGAATGGCGCGGCCGCCCTCCCGGTCGATCCGCTCCACCACGGCGCTGCCCTGGGATACGATGCCCAGCATCCGGCGGCCGTCGCCGAAATCATAGATCACATCGTCGGGCCGGAAGCTCTGCTCATACACGCCCAGACACGCGTGCATGGTCTGGTATTCCTGGGGACTGACGCCCTCCAGAAGCGGTGATCTTATCATTTGTCTCGCCCTCTCTCTTTCTATGGCTGTTTTTTCTGTGATCTATTCCCGCTGCAGCCGCAGGTCCGGCAGGGTATCCCGCCGCCGTCCGATCACATGGTATACGATGAAATAGGACAGCAGTCCCCAGGGGATGGCCGCCGCCACGTCCAGCAGGGCGTGCTGCTTCACCAGCAGCGTGGCGGCGATGATCACCAGGCCGTAGGCCGCGGCGGCCCAGCGCCACCAGGTCCTCCGCAGGCCCGGCGTCTCCCACACGGAGGACACCGCCGCTACGACGCCCAGCACATGGACACTGGGGAATACGTTGGTGTTGGTGTCCAGGTCATAGGTGAGCTGTACCGCCCAGGTGAAGATGTCCGTTACCGCCAGATCCGCCGGACGCAGATCCTGGCAGTTGGGCACCAGGATGCAGAACACCGTGGCGCTGAAGAAGGACAGGGCCAGCATCCAGATATATCGGCGGAAGCCCTCGGCGTCCTTCAGGATCAGATAGATGCCCAGCACCGCCAGCAGCGGGCTCCAGCTCATGTAGAACACGATAAAGTAGGGGCAGAACGGGATCAGGCTGTCCACGGGAAGCTGCGTGGCCCAATAGGGGCCCGTCACATATTTTTCAATGGTGAAGAACGCCGCCAGATAGGCCGGCAGAAACAACCCCCACCACATATGGGGATGCTCCTTGATAAACGTTTTGACAACTTGCATGATACCCTCCTTGACACTGTGGCATTTGTCACAGTGTATTGTACCACCAGGCTGAGAAAATACTACCCCCGGGTTGTGAACTTTCTGCAAATCTTTCGCCGCGCCAGGGCGATATGCCACAAAGGATCGGCGGAGCTTTTTCTCTGCACAAAAATTACCAATGGCGCAAAACGCATATTGGCCGGATATGGGGGAAATCTAGCATTGCGATACCCAATCGACAAGCTTTTGCTTGACCAACACAAGAAAGGAGATTTCAATCATGTCTGCTAAGAACACCAACAAGCTGAACGTTCCCGAGGCCCGTGCCGCTATGGATAAGTTCAAGATGGAGGCCGCCAATGAGGTGGGCGTCAACCTGAAGAACGGTTACAACGGCGACCTGACCAGCCGTGAGGCCGGCTCCGTCGGCGGCCAGATGGTCAAGAAGATGATCGAGTCCTACGAGAAGAACCTGTAAATTCCCCGGAGTTTACCAAGATCTTTTCTGATAAAAAGAGCGGCGAA
>CAKTZN010000242.1 GCA_934635545.1 uncultured Oscillospiraceae bacterium
GCGCGGTCGGTGATGGGCAGGAAGCGCACCTGCTCCGGCATCATCCAGGTGGGCAGCGCACCGGCGTACTCCTCGATCAGATAAGCCAGCGTGCGCTCGTAGCAGCCCAGCGAGGTACGGTGCAGGATATAGGGCAGGGCCTTGTTGCCGTTCTCGTCGATATAGTACATGCCGAAGCGCTCGGCCAGCAGCATATCGATCTGGATGGTGACAAGGGTGTCCTCCTTGCCGTACACGTTCTTGTACTGGATATCCAGCTTGGGGCCATAGAAGGCGGCCTCGTCGATGCCGATGGTGTACTCCACGTTCAGATCCTTCAGGATGCGCTCCATGGCGGACTGGGCGTGATCCCACTGCTCCTTGGTGCCCTCGTACTTATTGTTGGGGTTGGCGGGATCCCACTGGGAGAAGCGGAAGGTGCACTTATCCAGCATACCCACGGTGCCCAGGAAGTACTTGGCCAGATCCAGGCAGTTCTTGAACTCCTCCTCCAGCTGGTCGGGGCGCACCATATTGTGGCCCTCGGAGATGGTGAACTGACGGACGCGGATCAAGCCGTGCATCTCGCCGGAATCCTCGTTGCGGAACAGGGTGGACGTCTCGCCCAGACGCATGGGCAGATCGCGGTAGCTGCGGCCGCGGTTCAGATAGACCTGATACTGGAAGGGGCAGGTCATGGGACGCAGGGCAAAGCACTCCTTGCTATAATCGTCGGGATCGCCGATGACGAACATGCCGTCCAGATAGTGATCCCAGTGGCCGGAGATCTTGAAGAACTCACGCTTGGCCATCAGCGGGGTCTTGGTCAGCAGATAACCGGCCTCCTGCTCGGTATCCTCCACCCAGCGCTGCAAAAGCTGCACCACGCGGGCGCCCTTGGGCAGCAGGACGGGCAGGCCCTGACCAATGGTATCCACGGTGGTGAAATACTCCAACTCACGGCCCAGCTTGTTGTGGTCGCGCTTCAGAGCCTCCTCGCGCTCCTTCAGATAGGCCTCCAGCTCGTCCTTATTGGGGAAGGCCACGCCGTAGATACGCTGGAGCTGCTTGCGGTTGGAATCGCCCCGCCAGTAGGCGGCGTTGCAGGCGGTCAGCTTGATGCCGTTGCCCTTGATGCGGCCGGTGGAATCCACGTGAGGACCGGCGCACAGATCCACGAACTCGCCCTGACGGTAGAAGGAGATGACGGCGTCCTCCGGCAGGTCGTTAATCAGCTCCACCTTATAGGGCTCTTCCTTCTCCTCCATGAACTTGATGGCCTCCTCGCGGGGCAGCTCGAAGCGCTCCAGCTT
Organism: uncultured Oscillospiraceae bacterium; assembly: GCA_934635545.1. GTDB lineage: Bacteria > Bacillota > Clostridia > Oscillospirales > Oscillospiraceae > Vescimonas. Next base: position 1,293 of record CAKTZN010000242.1, read on the forward strand.
CAGCTTCTCCTTGCAGATCTTCCGCATCTCGGCCTCGATCTCCGTCAGGTTCTCGGGGGTAAAGGCAAAGGGTGCGTCCAGATCGTAATAGAAGCCGTTGTCGATGCTGGGGCCGATGGCCAGCTTTACCTCGGGGTGCAGGCGCTTCACGGCCTGGGCCAGAATGTGGGAGCAGGTGTGCCAATAGGTTTTGCGGTACTGTTCGTTTTCAAAGGTGTAGATGTTTTCTTCGCTCATGGGAATATCCTCCTTGTGATTGGGGCGGGATAAAAAAATCCCCACCCCTGATGTGTTCAGGGGTGAGGTAATCGTTACATTACTCCACGGTTCCACCCTGCTTACGGCTTTGCAGCCGTCGCTCGTGACCGCGATAACGGGCGATTCCCGTCCTGCTCCTCGCAGGCGGCTCGGGAGTGGTACAGGCTGCGCCGTGGGCGGGATGCTTTCAGCCGGGGCATCCCTCTCTTTGGCCGCTGGAAAACAGCTTCTTCTCCGTCATTGCTTTTGATTACCGTGTATTATAACGCCCTTTTTGTGCCTTGTCAACGGGTGAAATGTACCATTTTTACCCGATTTCCGACGCGGAATCCACAATATTTTCCGCACCGGCCTCCGCCAGTGCCTCGCGGCCCCGGAAGCCCCAGCTTACGGCGATGAGGGGAAGTCCGGCGTTCCGGGCGGTCTGCACGTCCACCTCGCTGTCGCCCACATACACGGCGGTATCCCGTTCCGCGCCCAGTGACGCCAGGGCGTGGAACACCATGTCCGGCGCGGGCTTGCGGGGCGTGGCCGGACTTTCGCCGAAGGCCGGCACGCCGGGGAAGAATTTCTCCGCCAGCTCACAGGCCGCGCCGTGGGGCTTGTTGGACACGATGGCCACCCGGCAGCCCTGCCGCGTCAGCCGCTCCAGCAGCTCCGGCACGCCGGGATAGGGCCGGGTCAGCACGCAGGTGTGGGCCTGATACCACGCCTTATAGTCCCGCATGATGGCGGCGAAATCCGGCGTATCCTCCCCCTGGGGCAGCGCGGAGGCCATCAGCTTCACGGCGCCGTTGCCCAGGCCCTGACGCACTTCTTCACGGGTGCGCTGAGGATAGCCGTACTGGGCCAGCGTGTGGTTGACGGCGGCGGTGAGATCGTCCAGGGTATCCAGCAGCGTGCCGTCCATATCAAACAGATAGGTCTTATATGTCATAGGTCGTTACCTCCTGTATCAGCTTTCGCCCGATGATATCACAATCGGCGGCGGATTGCAAGCAGAAACCCGGCCCGCGTCGTAAGGACGCGGGCCGGGTAGAGATAGTGGGGTCAGGAAGCGTCAGTTACGCTTTCTTGCCGCCTTTGAAGAAGGAGCCGATGATCTCGATGACCACGAACACGATCAGGTAATAGACCACGTTCATCTGGTGGGAGTAGATGGCGGCGAACACCATGAACAGGGAGCACAGGATGGCCAGAACGGGCAGCACCTTGCCCTGGAACCCGGTCATATCCTTGCGCTTCAGCAGGGCGATGTAGATGGGGATATAGATGGCGTACAGGGTGATGATGGGCAGCTCGGA
>CAKTZN010000243.1 GCA_934635545.1 uncultured Oscillospiraceae bacterium
TCCACATCCTCGGCGTCGGTGTCGCTGTACAGCAGGGCGGGCACCGTCCGCAGAAAGCCCCGGCAGGTGTCGAACACATACAGCCCCGGATAGCCCTCCGCGTCAAAGGCCAGGCGGTAGTGCATCTGCATCCAGCCCGCCACCCGGCGGTTGTCGCCCCGCTGGAAGTAGAGACGGTATTTCAGCGCCGTCTCATACACGCTCTCGCCCCGGCTGGCGTCCCAGATGGCCGGGTCGGCCACGCCGGTGATGGTGCGGCCCCGGAGATAGGGGTGCTCGTTCTCGATGCGGCGGATCTCGGCGAACTGCCGGTCGGGCGTCCACAGCACGCCCTCGTTGGGGGTGGAGGTGCAGCCGTACAGCTCCAGGATCCGGTACAGCACCCCGTCGTGATCCACCGCCCACCAGCCGCAGGAGAAGGGCCGGGCATAGCCGAAGTCGTAGCTGCGATATACCCGCCACTCCCGTGGGATGTCGAAGGCGGGGATGACGTGGGTGAAGCGCCGGTCAGCATAGTGGGTGGGATCGTCGGTGAACTCGCTGAACACCTGACCCTGGAAGATGTCCCACCGGCCCTCCAGCCACGCCTGCCGCAGCCGCCGGGGCAGGGCCTTGAGCTGCTGTAAGTACTCCGGCTGGGCCTGCAGCAGCGCCTTGTTGTCGGTGACCCGGGCGGGGATGAACACATAGTCGTCGGGGTTCTCGCCGGGCTCGAAGCGCCGGTCGATGAAGAGCCGCTTGATGTAGCTGTGGCCGGGGCCGCCGGGGTTGCAGGTGAAGTACATCCGCTTGGGAAAGTCGTTGACGCCCCGCAGGCACGCGGAGAATTGCCGCATCCACTGCTCCCGGAGCTGGGTACACTCGTCCAGAAAGATCACGTCGTACTCCGCGCCCTGATAGCGGTCCATGTCGCTGTCGCTGGCGCAGTAGCCGAACTCCAGGGTGGAGCCGTTGGGAAAGCGGAACATCCGCTCGGTGGCCTTGTACTGGGCCACGCCGTGGAGCTCGGCGCGGAGCTGGCGGATGTGGTTGCTCTCCAGCTCCTGATAGGTGCGCCGCACGATGAGAAGCCGGATGCCGGGATACCGCAGGGCCAGCAGCTTGGCCTTGGTGCGGACGGCCCAGCTTTTGCCGCCGCCCCGGGCCCCACCGAAGGCGGTATATTTGGTTTTGCTCTCCAGGAACAGCCGCTGCTTCTCGTTGGGGTAGGGGATATTCAGCGTGACGGTATTTTTGGCGTTGCGTTTGGTGTTGTTTGCCATGACGTGCCTCCTTTGTGGTGGTGGGATGGGGACGGGAAAGGAAAGGTATCGACGGGCCGATGTGGGCATCGGCCCCTACGCATGTTCTTTCGATGGTCGTCGTAGGGGGCGATGCCCACATCGCCCCGCACGACATACGGGAAAGGTATCGGTGCTCGTTCCGTAGGGGCGGGGTTCTACCCCGCCCGCCGGTACACGCACTTGGTACGATAGAACTCCGTAGGGGCGGACGACCCTGTCCGCCCGCACGATAAACGCAGGCACCACCGATAGGGCCGACAGAGTCGTCGTCCCCTACAACCATTTATCGCCCCCGCAAAAGTTTTCCACATCCTGTTGCCTTTTTGCAGGGGGGAACCAGGGGGGTGTTGAAATTGCAGTTGTTTTTGGAGTTGACGTTGGAGTTGACGTTGTAGTTGGCATCAAATGCATGCAAATGCATCGCCCGCATCAGACGATGCCTTGTCCCATCGTTTTTCGGCAGCCCTCCGCCGCTGCTCCACCACCCGCTGATACCGCTCGTTGTCCCGCTGGATGTCCTGCTGGATGAAGCCCCAGGCATAGTTCAGCGCCGTGCTGTGAAAGACAGGCACCACGCCGTCCCGGGCATAGGCGAAGATGGCCATGACGATCTCGTACACCTCCTCCGGCGGCATCTGCTGCAAAATGGGATACAGCTCGAAATACAGCATCACACCGGGGCGTTGCTTCCCGGCCATAGGCATGCGCCTCCTTTTCGTTTGTGATTCGTTTGTTATCCATACATGAGAAACCGCCGGGCGTTGCACAGACCGGGACAACAGGGCAGGGGAGAAGGCCGATTTTACAGGGGGAAAAACGCAAAAAACCGAAAAAAACAGCCTTCCCTCCGGAAGGCTGTTTTCGTATATCGTGCGTCAGAACAGGCTCACCTGGCTGGTCTCCGCCATACCGGCAAAGGCGCCCAGCGCGCGAAGTTGCTCGATGTGGGTCTTGCTGAGCTTGTTGCACACCTGGGCAAACTCCTCCACGGAGATGAATTCCTTGCCCTTGCGCTGCTCCACCGTGGCCATGGCCGCCGCCTCGCCCAGACCGTGGACAGAGACGAAGGGGGGCAGCAGTCCGTCGTCCCCGATGATGCGGAAGTGGGTGGCGTCGGACTCGTAGATGTTGATGGTCTCAAAGTGGAAGCCCCGGAGATAGAACTCATAGCACACCTCCAGCGTCACCATCAGATCCTGCTCCACGGCGGTGGCGTCCTTGTTGTTTTCGATCTCCCGGATCTTCCGCTTCACCGCGTCCAGCCCGGCGCAGCAGTACTCCGCGTCGAAGGCCTTGGCCCGGATGGAGAAGAAGGTGGCGTAGAAGGCCAGGGGCCGGTGTACCTTGAACCAGGCGATGCGGAAGGCCATCATCACATAGGCCACGGCGTGGGCCTTGGGGAACAGATAGCCGATCTTGGCCAGGGACTCGATGTACCAGTCGGGCACCTGATGCTCCCGCATGGCCTCCTCCCAGCCCTCCTGGAAGCCGCCCTTCTTCACCTTGCCCTTACGGACGGCCTCCATGATCTTGAAGCTCATCTTGGGATCCAGGCCCATGG
>CAKTZN010000244.1 GCA_934635545.1 uncultured Oscillospiraceae bacterium
GCGTCCACGTCGTCCACGTCGATGCCGCGGCTGGCCACGTCGGTGGCCACGAAGACCCGCAGCTTGCCCTCGCGGAACTGCTGCATGACGGCCTCGCGCTTGCTCTGGGGGATGTCGCCGTGGATGCACTTGGCGTCCACACCCCGCATCTGCAGGAACTTGGTCAGCCGCTCGGTGTTGCCCTTGGTGTTGCAGAAGCAGATGACCCGGTCGTAGCCCTCGTGCTCCAGGATCTTGGCGATGGCATCCACCTTGCCGTCGGAGGGCACCTCGATGCGGTATTGCAGGATGTCGGGCTTGTTCTCCTTGGTGGCCTGGACGGTGATCTCCTCGGGATCACGCTGATAGACCCAAGAGATGTCCATCACCTCACGGGAGATAGTGGCGGAGAACATGCCCAGATTCTCGCGGCTGGGGATCTTGTCCAGAATGCGGGTCACATCGTGGATGAAGCCCATGTCCAGCATCCGGTCCGCCTCGTCCAGCACCACGGTCTTCACGGCCTTCAGCACCACAGTGCGGCGCTTCATATGGTCGCTGAGGCGGCCCGGCGTGGCCACCACGATCTGGGGCTTGCGCTTCAGGGCGTTGATCTGCTTGCCAATAGGCTGTCCGCCGTACAGGCACACCAGCCGCACGCCCTCGTGATACACGGCGATGTCCCGCATTTCGTCGGTGATCTGCATGGCCAGTTCGCGGGTGGGGGCCATGATGACGGCCTGCACCTCTTCACTGTCCGGATCGATCTTTTCAATGATGGGGATACCGAAGGCCATGGTCTTGCCGGTGCCGGTGGGCGCCTTGGCAATGACGTCCTTGCCCGCCATCATGGGCGGGATGCAGCCGGCCTGCACCGGCGTGGAAACGGTGTATCCCTTGTTGCGGATGGCCCGCAGCGTGGCCTCGGACAGGCCGAAGCTCTCAAATGCCACCCCCTGGGTGATCTCCATAGCGTTTTTCCTCGTTTTTCTCAAAAATTTCAATCGCATCTATTATAACATAGCTGTCAAGTGATGGCAAAAGATGTCCGGTTCGTGACCGGGCTGTGAACTTTCTGAGAAATGTCCGACCAAGGGGTTGCATTTCGAGAAGGCCGGTGCTAGGATAGCGTTCGCCGGTGAGGGAGCGGCCGATCACCGGAAATAAACCGCGTGGAACCACAGGCCGCAGGGTAAAATCCAAGCAAAAGGAGATTTGATCTGTATGAAAAAAGTAATGGCAGTTGTATTGGCGCTGTGCATGGCACTGGCGCTGGTGGCCTGCGGTGGTAATACGAACGCCCCCAGGACGATACCAACAAGGACAGCGAGACCAAGCGGGTGGAGCCGCTGGCTTCCACCGTGGATATCAGCAATGTGACCGACGCCACGCTGTCCGCCTCCTTCGACGCCGGTTCCCTCAAGACCGAGGGCGACGCCGCCGCGCTGGAGCTGAAGGTCTATGACTATGAGCAGTACGACGCGGCAGAGGTCTCTCAACTGAAGGTGGGCGACACCATCGTGTCCGGCGGCAAGGACATCGTCATCACCTCCATCGACGACAGCAGCGGCTATGTGATCAACGGCGGCTATGAGCAGGATGGCCTGACCCTGGCTGCCGGTGAGGGCGGTGTGGTATACACCGTCAGCGTCGATGACATCAAGAACTACACGGAGGTGGGCACCGTGACGCTGCCCATCAGCAGCGAATGTGTGCTGACCGACAGCTCCGATCTGGAAAACGGTGAAAAGACCGTCAACGCCGCCGACCTGGCCGCGTTCCTGGAGAGCGACACCACGGGCTTCCGGCCCGCCGGCACCCAGGTCACCGTGACCGGCGGCCAGATCACCGCCATCTCCCGCGTGTACATGCCCTAAACGGCAGTATCGCAGTATCAGAAAAAGCACCCCGGCAGGGGTGCTTTTTTCTGCCGCGGCGGCGCGGCAAAGGGCATCGGGCAAAAAAGTAAGGAGGGAAGAAAAATCTTCCCTCCTAACAAGGACACACGTCGATGACTTACTTGCCAGCGGCCACGGACTTGATCTCCTTGACCTGACGGCCATTGTAGGTACCGCATTCCGGGCACATTCTGTGAGGCAGATGCAGCGCACCACACTTGGGGCATGCCACCAGACCGGGAGTCGCCAGCTTCCAAACGGAGCTGCGTCTCTTATTGCGTCTTTGCTTCGATACTTTTCCCTTAGGGACTGCCATGTTGACACCTCCTTGGTCTTTTAACTGCCGTGAGCAGTAGTATAATAAGTTGCGCTTCCGCTTACCGATCCTCCAATAGCTGGGCCAGCTTGGCAAGACGCGGATCGACCGCCTTCCTGCAGCGGCAGGGCTCTGCATTCAGATCCACGCCGCAGCCGGGGCACAGGCCCTTGCAGTCCGGTGAGCAGAGGTTTTTCGTGTCCATCTCAAGGATAAACGCAGTGCGAGCCACTTCGCCCAAGTCCACCTCGTCGTTGTCCAGCAGCACGATATCCTCGTCATCGTCGGACTGCCGTTCCTCTGCCAGCACACACTGGTATTCAACGGTCTTGTCCTTGGTGAAGGGCTTTGCGCAGCGGTCACAGACACAGTGAAGCGTCGTACTTGCCTCCAGCGTACACAGCAGGACGCCAGCCTTGTTCCGAAGCCTGCCTTCCACAGTGACGGGCTGGGACACGGGGTAGCCGCCGCCGAACTCCAAGTCGCTCAGATCCATGGTAAACTGGACATTCTGAGCGGCGTCCGGCGTATGCAGCAGCTTGTTCACATTCAAAAGCATAGTACACCTCGCAATGACACGGATAGTATTATAACGTGAAAAACAAGGGTTGTCAAACCTTTTTTGCAATTTTTCACCATATTTTTC
>CAKTZN010000245.1 GCA_934635545.1 uncultured Oscillospiraceae bacterium
TTCCGCGAGGGCAAGCTGCGGGTCTTCGTGGCCACCGACGTGGCCAGCCGCGGCATCGACGTGGACGACGTGGACGCGGTGTTCAACTACGACGTGCCGGAGGAGAACGAGTATTACATCCACCGCATCGGCCGGACAGGCCGTGCCAAGCGCCACGGCGTGGCCTACACGCTGCTGAGCGATTTCCCCAGCCGCATGCGCCTGGACGACATCGTCCGCAACACCCGCAGCCAGGTGGTGGCGGCCAAATTGGCCGACGACGGCAGTATCGTGACGGAGTAAGCACCGCGCCGGGTTGCCTATACCCGTGTGTAGGGGGCGATGCCCACATCGCCCCGCCGCTTGCCGGAGGTACCATCGTACACCGTGCGGGCCGATGTGGGCATCGGCCCCTACGAAGTGATACCTTCCCCCGCATCCCTGAAAGGAGCATCCCATGAAACACACCAAACGACTTCTGGCGCTGGTGCTGGCGCTGTGCATGGCGCTGACGCTGGCGGCCTGCGGCCAGGCGGAGACAGATCATATGACCGTCCGGGCCGCACTGGTGGGCGCGCCCAACACGCTGGATCCCGCACGGGCTATCACCGAATCGGAAAAGACCGTGGCCGCCCAGCTTTTCGAGAATTTGATGAAGCTCAGCGCCACCGGCACCCTGACCCCCGGCCAGGCGTCCTCCTATACCTACGAGGACAACATGGACGGCACCGAGACGTATACCTTCACCCTCCGCAACGATATCTACTGGTCGGACGGGCAGAAGGTCACCGCCGGTGATTTCGTCTATGCCTGGCAGCGGCTGGTGGATCCCGAGACCAACTCCCCCCACGCCTCCATCCTGAACATGGTGGCGGGCTATGCCGACGCGGTGGCCGGTGATCCGGCGGCCCTGCAGGTGTACGCCCATGACGAGCGTACCCTTGTGGTGAACATCAGCGGCCACTGCTCCTACTTTTTGCAGGTGGTGTGCACGGCGGTGTCCACCATGCCGGTGCGTGCCAGCGTGACCCGGCTTCCGGAAGAGGACGCCTCTGCCCAGAGCGGCAGCCAGGACACTTCGGATACCGCGGCGGAGCCTGTGATGCAGCCCGACTGGTCCATGTCCGCCGACACGCTGCTGACCAACGGCCCCTATGCCGTCACAGCCCTGAGCGATACCGGCCTCAGCGCCGCTGCGGCGTCCAAGTATTACGACGCCAGACGCCTGGGCCCGGATCGCCTGGAGTTCACCTATACCGACACCACCGAGGACGCCATGGCCCTCTACGACGATGGTGAGGCCGACTTCGTACTGGATGCCGGTGCGGCTGAGGGCGCGGTGGAGGCATCCTCCGCCGACGTCAGCGTGGTGCTGGTGAACCAGATGGCCACCAGCCTCAGCGAGAGCCTGCGTCAGGCCATGTCCCTGGTCATTGACCGCAATGCTCTGGCGGAGTCCGTCACGGCGGAGGATGAGGTGTACCGCGCCGCCGACGGTCTGATCCCCTACGGTATCGTCACCTCTCAGGGCGAGTCCTTCCGCCAGCTCAACGGCGCGGTGATCGACAACGACCCCGATAAGTATCAGGAGCGGTGCGACACCGCCAAGGAGCTGATGAGCGCCGCCGGATATACCCCCAGCATCCTGGAGCATATGAACCCGGTGACGCTGCTGTACGAGAACACCGGTAGCAACGCCAAGGTGGCACAGGCGCTGCAGACCGCGTGGCGGGATAAGCTGGGCGTCCGGATCTCCGTCCGGGGCGTCGCGCCGGAGGAGATGATGACGGTGCTGAAAAACGGCGAGTTCTCGCTGGCGCTGACCAACATCAACGGCGACCGCAACACCGCCCTCAGCTATCTGAACCGGTTCAGCAGCAGCCAGTTGGAGAACTACGGCCAGTACTACTCCAACGCCTATGACATGCTGATCCGCGCCGCCGCCAATTCCAGCAGCGACGAGGCACGGGACGCCTATCTGGCGGATGCCGAAACCATGCTGCTGGGCAGCGGCTATGTGATGCCCCTGTATAACGAGACGTACACCTGGCTGCTGCGGGATACCCTGACGGGCCTGCAGACCGACGGCATGGGGGTGTACTACTTCCAGAATGTGGTAAAGACCTCGTCCTAACAAACTTGACTGAAATGGCTGCCCGAAAGGGCGGCCATTTCTTTGCGCGGGGAAAAGCTTGACAAATGTCTGAAATCGGACTATAATCCGAAAGTCTGATTTCGGACGAAAGAGAGGACGTGCCATGGAACAGCGGACGCCCGCCCTGGCGGCATACAACGAGCTTTATAAGGAGCAGGACGACCTGTACCGGGCGGCGGCCCGGCAGTGCGGGCTGTCCGACTGCGCCTTCTGGATCCTGTACGCCCTGCGGGAGGCGGGACGGCCAATGACCCAGAGCGGCGTGTGCGCCGCCGTGTACCAGCCCAAGCAGACGGTGCACTCCGCCCTGAAGAAGCTGATGGGGGAGGGCTATCTCCGTCTGACGGAGGGCCGGGACCGCCGCAGCAAGCACCTGGTGCTGACGGAGCGGGGCGAGGCGCTGATGCGCCGTACCATCGACCCGGTGATGGCGGCGGAGACGGCGGCCATGGACACCCTGACGGAGGGGGAGAAGGCGCAGCTTCTGGCACTGCAGCGCCGCTATAACGCCGCGCTGCGGCAATACCTGCCCCAGGCGGGGGAGCGGGAAAGGGAACAGAACGAGGAGTAGACCTATGAAAATGAAAATACAGTTATCCGATCACTTTACCTATAAAATGCTGCTGCGGTTCGTGCTGCCGTCCATTATCATGATGGTGTTCACCTCCATCTACGGCGTGGTGGACGGCCTGTTCGTGTCCAAC
>CAKTZN010000246.1 GCA_934635545.1 uncultured Oscillospiraceae bacterium
GGTCTGGTGAAGGGCGCCAGCCAGGGCGCGGGCCTGGGCAACAAGTTCCTGGAGAACATCCGCCGCACCGACGCCATCGTCCATGTGGTGCGCTGCTTTGACGACGAGAACATCATGCACGTGGTGGCCGACGCCAGCCAGAACGTGCCCGTCGACCCCCTGGGCGATATCGAGACCATCGACCTGGAGCTGATCATGGCCGATCTGGAGATGGTGAACCGCCGGGTGGAGAAGGCTACCAAGGCCGCCAAGGGCGACAAGAAGTTCCTCCACGAGGCGGAGGTATTCAAGGCCCTGGCGGAGCACCTGGACGCCGGAAAGTCCGCCCGCACCTTCGACTGCGGCGACGACCGGGCCATCCTCGAGACCGCTGACCTGCTGAGCCTGAAGCCCATCATCTACGCCGCCAACATGGACGAGGACGGCTTCGCCCACTATGAGGACAACAAGTATTTCGGCCTTGTCCGTGACCTGGCCGCCAAGGAGGGCGCGCAAGTGCTGCCCATCTGCGCCAAGCTGGAGCAGGACATCGCCGAGCTGGACGATCCCGAGGAGCGGGCCATGTTCCTGGAGGATCTGGGCATTGAAAAATCCGGTCTTGACCGGCTGATCCAGTGCAGCTATGATCTGCTGGGCCTGATCTCTTTCCTGACCTACGGCAAGGACGAGTGCCGCGCCTGGACCATCAAGAAGGGCACCAAGGCACCCCAGGCCGCCGGTAAGATCCACAGCGACATCGAGCGCGGCTTCATCCGGGCCGAGACCATCAACTTTGACGAGATGATGGCCTGCGGCGGCAGCGTGGCCGCCGCCAAGGAGAAGGGTCTGCTGCGCTCCGAGGGCAAGGAGTATGTGGTGAAGGACGGCGACATGATCTACTTCCGCTTCAATGTGTGAGAAGGGGCGGGGCGGCACGCTGCCCTATGCGCTGCTGATCCTGCTGCAAAGCGTGCTGTACGGCTTCGGCAACCCCCTTTCCAAGATCGGCTTCCAGAGCATCACGGTGCTGTGGTGCCTGGGCATCCGGTTCTCCGGCGCCGCCGCGCTGATGCTGCTGCTGTTCGGGCAGCGCACCGTGCGGACGCTGCGGGCCGCGCCGCTGAAGACATGGCTGCCCTGCAGTCTCGCCATGGCGGCCGCCTACGCAAGCTGCAATATGGCGCTGCAGTTCACCACCGCCACCAACGTGGGCTTCCTCATGTCCCTGCCGGTGCTGTTCACCCCGGCGCTGGCGCGGCTGCTGCTGAAGCGGCCCTATCCCAAGCGGGTCATCCCCATCCAGTTGGCGGTGATCGTAGGGCTGTACCTGCTGTGCTGCGGCGGCGAGAGCGGCGGCTTCACCTTCGGCATCGGCGAGGTGCTGGGGCTGGTCTGCGCCCTGTCGCTGGCCATCGCCCTGGTGTTCTCCGAACGGGCCATGCCGGGCATCGACCCCGTATCCATGGCCACGGCGCAGGCCACCGTCACCGGCGTGCTGTGCCTGGCGGCGGCGCTGATCTTCGATGACGCGGCGGCGCTGGCCCATGTGACCCCCACCGCGTGGCTGGTGGTGGCCTATCTGGCGCTGACCTGCACCTGCCTGTCCTATGTGCTGCAGAATACGGCCCTGACCCGGCTGTCCTCCTACACCGTTTCCCTGCTGCAATGCACCCAGCCCATCCTGACGGCAGCGTGCTCGTACCTTCTCCTGCGGGAGCGGCTGACAGCCGTCGGCCTGACCGGTGCGGCCATCATCGTGGCCTGCGTGGTGCTGGAAAACTGGCAGAGCAGCCGGATGCACACTTAAATCATATAGCGAGAGACCGATCCCGGAACGCCGATCATCGGCGTTCCGGGATTTTCTTTTTAAGAAACTTTCCATCGTCATGTTTGGCGATTATTTCACAATCTTCCGTTCTGACAGTCGAATTTTTTCTTTTCACGACAAATATTGCAAGAATTTCCCACCCGGGTCATCTGTGGAAAGTACACAAAATCATTCGGTGAATTTCTCTGCCGCGGGGGAAATTAGGGGTTGCAACCGCCCAAAAGTCATAGTATACTCACAAATGTGGATCGTTAAAAGTATGTCAAACTGTCCACCATGTTTAGGAAAGTGAGAAAGGAAAGTAATCACTATGGAAAAACGGTATACTCTGCCCGTAGCCATCGCACTGGTGGTGGGCACCGTCATCGGTTCCGGCGTTTTCTTCAAGGCCGAAGCCGTCCTGACCAAGACCGGCGGTAATCTGACTGTCGGTATCCTGGCCTTCATCATCATGGGCGTTGTCATGATCATCAGCGCCTGCACCTTCGGCGTCGTGGCACAGAGCCATGAGGGCGTCGAGGGCCTGGTGGGCTATGCTGCCGCCTCCTGCGGCAAGACCTACAGCTACTATGTGGGCTGGTTCATGGCTGTCATTTACTACCCCTCCCTGGTGTCCGTGCTGAGCTGGCTGCCCGCCCGCTACTTCGGCGTGCTGATGGGCTGGGACGACGCCGTGGTCGGCGGCCGCACCATGATGCTGGCCGGCGTGTTCATGGTCGTCACCTATACCATGAATGCTCTGGCGCCCAAGCTGGCCGGTAAGTTCGCCATCGCCACCACCATCATCAAGCTGATCCCCCTGCTGCTGATGGCCGTCGTGGGCACCATCGTGGGCCTGGCCAACGGCATGACCGAGTTCAACTTCTCCAACGTCGTCACCGAGATGCCCTTCACCGAGGGCCTGTTCGGCGCCATCGTGTCCCTGGCCTTCGCCTTTGAGGGCTGGATCTGCGCCACCTCCATCGGCACCGAGCTGAAGGATTCCAAGAAGAATATGCCCCGCGCCCTGCTGATCGGCACCCTGATCGT
>CAKTZN010000247.1 GCA_934635545.1 uncultured Oscillospiraceae bacterium
ATCGACAAGTACCTGCGGGAGAACAACAAGTACCTGAAATCCGAGGCCAAGATCACCTATCCCGACGTGCAGGACTGTCTCATTTTGGTCAGCAACAACTTCTCCACCCAGACCAGCTACGAAAACCAGACGAAAAAGGCCATTACCAACAAGTTTGTGCAGGACGCCATGGCGGAGTTCCTCCGCAGCCGTCTGGAGATCTACTTCATCGAAAATCACGATGCCGCCGAGAAGATCGCCGCCCAGGTGCTGATCAACAAGCGCAGCCGCGAAACGGCGGAAAAGACCCGCATCAACCAGAAGAAAAAGCTCACCGAGAAGATCGACATCGCCAACCGCGTCCAGAAATTCGTGGACTGCCGCACCAAGGACGTGGAGCGCCGCGAGATTTACATCGTGGAGGGCGACTCCGCACTGGGCGCCTGCAAGCAGTCCCGTGACGCGGAGTTCCAGGGCCTGATGCCCGTCCGGGGCAAGATTTTGAACTGCCTGAAGGCCGATTATCCCCGCATTTTCAAGAGCGACATCATCACCGATCTCATGAAGGTGTTGGGCTGCGGCGTGGAGGTCTCCGGCAAGGCTGTGAAGGATCTGAACCAGTTCGACCTGAACAACCTCCGCTGGAGCAAGGTGGTCATCTGCACCGATGGCGATGTGGACGGCTTCCAGATCCGCACCCTGATTCTGACCATGCTGTACCGCCTCTGCCCCACCCTGATCCGTGAGGGCAAGGTCTATATCGCCGAGACACCCCTGTTCGAGATCACCTGCAGGGAGAAGTCCGGCGAAAAAACGTGGTTCGCCTACTCCGAGAAGGAGAAGGCGGATATTCTCAAGGAGCTGTCCGGCAAAAAGACCAACATTCAACGCTCCAAGGGTCTTGGCGAGAACGACCCGGAGATGATGTGGATGACCACCATGAACCCGGAGACCCGCCGTCTCATCAAGGTGCTGCCCGCCGACGCCGAGGAGACCGCCCGCGTCTTTGACCTGCTGCTGGGGGACAACCTCTCCGGCCGCAAAGAATATATCGCCGAAAACGGACATAAGTACATGGACATGATCGACGTGAGCTGAGGAAAGGCAGGTGACCCGCCACGGAAGAAACGAAACGCCGCGTCAGAAAAGCCGCGCTCATTATTGTTGGAACACTTATCATTTTCGCGGCGCTTACCGCCTGGATCAGCGATACGCCTGCCCACTTTGACGAGAGCAATACATATGTTTATGAGGGGACGCTATCCTGTGTTGATTGCCGCACTGTGCGCAGACTACGGTGGGGAACCTCTGCCTTTTACACACTGCGTTTTGATGATGGGCAGGAATTTATGCTCGGTTCCGGCAGTGAAGCTCACCTGCTGGACAAACAGAAAAGATATGACCTCGAGACACTGCCCGCGGGAAAAAAGGTTACGGTAATTGCTTATCAAGAAGATGGTGATATTTGTGCCTTTTGGACGGATGAACGCACGTTCATATCTTTGGATGACTGCAATGCATATGCGAGAAAAAATAAGCTCTTTTTGTTCATAACTGATGCATTTTTAGCCTTAATCTTTGTTCCAATGGCCGTGTTTTATGATTTCGACGCCTTCCGCCAACTGCGGATCAGCCTTGGCAAGCAGCGTCGCAAGGCAAAACGAAAGCAACTGCGCAGCGAACTGAAAAACCCCCGCAAAAAACCGTAGCGTGCCGAGGGCGGTGCCCAACCAACGAACCCGGTGCGCCGCCCCTTCGTAGGGCGGCCTGACCTCAGGCCGCCGCCGAATATTGTACATACCTCCGTTTACCGCGCGGCGGGGTGAGGTCACCCCGCCCTACGCACATACAAGAGTCCCCATGCGGGTCGATGCAGGCATCGACCCCTACGAAACGCAAGGAAAGGACATTGCTCCTATGGCAAAGAAAAATCAACCGGAACGCACCGTTCACCGCAGCGCCGATCCCAATGTGATGGGTCTGCACGGCGCGGTGATCCACCAGCCCATCACCGCCACGCTGGACGAAAACTATATGCCCTACGCCATGAGCGTCATCGTCTCCCGCGCCATCCCGGAGATCGACGGCTTCAAGCCCGCGCACCGGAAGCTGCTGTACACCATGTACAAGATGGGCCTTCTCACCGGCGGCCGCACCAAGTCCGCCAACATCGTGGGCCAGACCATGCGCCTGAACCCCCACGGCGATCAGGCCATCTATGAGACCATGGTGCGCCTGGCCAAGGGCAATGAGGCCCTGCTGCACCCCTTTGTGGACAGCAAGGGCAACTTCGGCAAGGTCTACTCCCGCGACATGGCCTACGCCGCCAGCCGCTATACCGAGGCCAAGCTCTCCCCCATCTGCGCCGAGCTGTTCCGCGATCTGGACTGCGACGCCGTGGACTTTGTGGACAACTACGACAACACCATGAAGGAGCCGTCCCTGCTGCCCACCACCTTCCCCAACGTGCTGGTGTCCGCCAATCAGGGCATCGCCGTGGGCATGGCGTCCCAGATCTGCGGCTTCAATCTGGGCGAGGTGTGCGACACCACCATCGCCTATCTGAAAAACCCCGAACACGACATCCCCTCGACCCTGCTGGCCCCGGACTTCCCCACCGGCGGACAGATCCTCTGCGATCCGGATGAGCTGCGGGAGATCTATCGCACCGGCCGCGGCGGCGTAAAGGTCCGCAGCCGCTATCGCTACGACAAGAAGGAGAATCTCATCGAGGTCTACGAGATCCCCTACTCCACCTCCATCGAGGCCATTCTGGACAAGGTGGCGGAGCTGGTGAAGGCCGGCAAGGTGAAGGAGATCAACGACATGCGGGACGAGAGCGACCT
>CAKTZN010000248.1 GCA_934635545.1 uncultured Oscillospiraceae bacterium
GTCCAGGCCGCGTCGGCGATGCCGGTGAAGTACGCCACGCCGGGCAGACCCATCAGCAGCCAGGAGCTCATGTCGCTGGCCTCAGCGCTCATGGCGGTGACCACGGGGCCGAGCTGGCGGCCGCCCAGATAGAAGTTGTCCGCACCGCCCTTGCTGGCACGGGAGTAGAATACACCAACGAAGATCATCACGGCGAGATACGCCACGATGGCAATGATGATACAGATTTGCGCAGTTGTCATACTAAGGAACCTCTCTTTCGTCTAACGAGTGGTACTATACCATACTCTTTACTAGACGTAAATACAGAACCAGGTATAGAACGAATTCTATACCTGGTTCTGCTAAAAATGCATTAATGTATTGGAAATACTGGATTTTCTATGTAGACAATTTATGAATCTGCGCAGAGACGAAAAATAAATTTTTTATTTTTCGCCCCGGTAGTTGGCCAGAAACATGGGCATCAGCCGGTCGGCGTTGCGGGCCAGGGCGTAGCCGCCGTCGGCCAGGCACCAGTCGTACATCAGCGCCCGCTCGAACATGGCATAGTCGTTGATGATCTCGTTGGCGGTCATGTCCGTCCGCAGCTCACGGCGCTCCATGCCCTGCCGCACCACCTGGTGCAGCAGTTTGAAGTACATGCGGTCGCGGTTCAGCAGGTGCTTCTCGCCCTTGGTGGTGAGCTGGGTGGAGAACAGGCGGGCCAGCAGCTCCACCGACACGGTGTTGTCGATCATGGTGAACAGCTCGTGATTCATATACAGCAGCTTGTCCACGGCGTGCATGTCGGGAGCCATCTCCTGCCGCAGTTCCTCGTACTTCTCGTCGAAGATCATGGACAGGGAGCCCAGCAGGGCGTCCTTCCCCTCGAAATAGTGGTAGAAGCTGCCCTTTGAGGTCTCGGACTCGAAGATGATGTCCTCCACGGTGGTGTTGTCGTAGCCCTGCTCATAGAAGAGCTTCCACGCCGCGGAGACGATGCGGCCCTTGGTATTGCGTCCCGATTTACGCGGCATGATGGCCGCCTCCTCTCTTGCGTCGTGTCAGCTTCCGCAGGGGGCCGGTGACCAGGCTCCGCTCGTAGCGGTTCAGGCCGAACAGCCACACCGACAGGGCGTATACCGCCACGAAGGCGCAGCCCGGCGGGATCAGGCCCCAGTAGCTGGTGGGGTGGGTGAAGATGGCCAGCAGTACCGCCGCCGCGGCGGGCAGCAGCATGGAGGGCATCAGATGGAAGATGTGCCGCCAGAAGGCGGGGATATTCAGGCCGATGCGGCGGTAGTAGTACCAGTTCATCAGGATCACGTTGCCGATCAGCGTGGCGATAGCGGTGCCGATGGCGGCACCCAGACCCTCCCACTTCATGCAGAGGGGGATGGAGATCAGAGTGTTGCCCAGGGCCACCCCCAGATAGGTCAGGGAGCGGAACTTGTGCATGTTCTTGGCCCGCTGGATCTCGATGCCCACCGTCTGGATATTGGTCCACAGGCAGGAGAAGAACAGCAGCAGCGTGGTCCAGTAGTCGATGCGGAACATCTCGCCGCCGCCCCACAGCACCACGAAGGACTGGCCCACCGCCACGAAGCCCAGGAAGATGCCCGCCAGCAGGATGAACTGCAGGCGGCCCACCTTGGTGAACAGGGCGTCCAAACGGCGCATGGGGGCGTTTTCCGCCACCAGACGGTGGACGCGGGGCGTCATCACGTTGGAGATGGCGTTGCCGAAAGCCAGATAGAAGGTGTTGAGCTGGGCGGCGATGACGTACACCGTCACGGCGGTGGTGCCGTGGAGCCACGTCAGCAGCATGCGGTCGATGGACCAGTTGAAGTTGTCCACCACGATGCCCAGGAATACATATAAGGTAAAGCCGAACATCTCCCGCAGCAGGCGGAAATCGTAGCCGCGGAAGGCGAAGGGCATCCGCAGCTTCCGCAGGCAGTAGCTGATGTTGAGGATACCGCTGAGGATGGTGAAGATCAGGGAGACGACGGTCAGCGTCACGCTGCGGTAGCCGATGATCAGCAGGGGGATCATGATCAGGGGGTTCAGCACCTGCTTGCCCATGGTGACCACCTTCTGGAAGAGGTAGCGCTCATTGATGGTCACATGGGATTCAAACACGCTGATGGGGAAGGTCAGCGCGGCGTTGACGGTCATGATCCGCAGCAGCTTCTCCGCCAGGGCGATCTCGTCGGGGGTCAGCTTTTTGCCGAAGATCACGTCGCAGTAGGACAGGCCGAAGCCGATGACCAGCACCAGCGCGCCCAGGAATAAATAGGTGGTCAGGAACATGCCGTTGAGCTTGGCGCAGCCCTTCTTGTCCCCGGCGGCCCGGAAGCGGGAGTAGTACCGCACATAGGCGCTGCCCAGGCCGAAGCTGAGAAGATTCAGATAGGAGATGATGGGCAGCACCGCCTGATAGACGCCGAATTCACTTTCGCCCAGCCGCTGCAGCATAATGGGCGTATAGACAAGCGAGATGATGGTGCTCAGTCCCATGGAGACATAGGACAGCAGCGCGCCCGCTTTGATCTGGTTGACCTTCATGTACCTGCTCCTTTTGCACAATTCAACACATTATTATACCCGGATTTCTCCGGGGTGTAAAGGTCAAAGTTGTGAACAGGCGGGCAAAGTGGGGATTTTTCGTTGACTTTTGCCGCAAGGTTGGGTAAAATGAGAGCTGCGAGTGGATCAGACAGTCGCGGCGGCAAGGCGAAAGCCTGCCGATGAGGAAAGTCCGGGCTCCACAGGGCAAGGATAACGGGTAACGCCCGCCGAAGGCGACTTCAGGAAAAGTGCAACAG
>CAKTZN010000249.1 GCA_934635545.1 uncultured Oscillospiraceae bacterium
ATGGACTGCATCAGCGCCAAGCTGATGGAGATGGGCGTGGAGATCGAGGAGAACGGCGACGAGATGCTGGTGCGGCGTACCGGCCGTCTGCAGCGCACCAATATCAAGACCATGCCCTATCCCGGCTTCCCCACGGATATGCAGCCCCAGATCGCCTCGGTGCTGGCGCTGGCCGACGGCACCAGCCTCATCACCGAAAGCGTGTGGAACAACCGCTTCAAGTATGTGGATGAGCTGAAGCGCCTGGGCGCCCGCATCCAGGTGGACGGCAAGATGGCCGTGCTGGAGGGCGTGGATCACTTCACCGGCGCACCGGTGCAGGCGCCTGACCTGCGGGCCGGCGCGGCGCTGGTCATCGCGGCCCTGGCCGCCCACGGTACCACCGAGATCAGCCATGTGCAGTATATCGAGCGCGGCTACGAGGACATCGTGGGCAAGCTGCGCGCCGTCGGCGCGGACATCTCTATGGTGGACGAACCGGAGGCGGAGAAGGACGAGGCCCGTATCGGCTGACCAACAAACACATATCCAGCGTCTGCCCGGCGATACCGGCGGGCGCTGCGTTACTTTTACGAGGTGGACATATGCAGCGGATCACCGTGCTGTGCGTGGGCAAGCTGAAGGAGAAGTTCTATGCCGACGCGGCGGCGGAATATTGCAAGCGGCTGAGCCGGTACTGTAAGATCGAGGTAACGGAGCTGCCGGAGACGCGCCTGCCGGAGGATCCCTCCCCGGCGGAGATCAAGAAGGCGCTGGCAGCGGAGGCCAACGCCATCCGGCAGAAGCTGGAGGGCGGCGCGGTGGTGGCCATGTGCATCGAGGGGCAGACCTGCTCCAGCGAGGCGCTGTCGAAAAAGCTGGCGGCCTTCGCCCTGGAGGGGAAGAGCAAGGTGACGTTTCTGATCGGCGGCAGCTTCGGGCTGGACGAGACGCTGAAAAAGCAGGCCGACTGGCGACTGAGCATGTCGCCCATGACGTTCCCCCACCATCTGGCCCGGGTGATGCTGCTGGAGCAGATCTATCGCGCGTGCCAGATCGCCGAGGGCACGCGCTATCATAAATAGGAGGAAGGACGAGATGGACAACAGCTATTGGAAATTCGGCAAGACCCACGAGATGGAGCCGGAATGGCCGCTGGAGGAGAGCGGCGAAAAGGTGAAGGCCGTGCTGCTGAAGGAGACCTTCGACTCCCCGGCGGAGTCCGACATGGTGATCTCCATGCTGGCGGCCTACGGCATTCCCTGCTTCAAGTACTATGACAAGGATGGCGGCGCGGGAAAGGTCATCAACGGCTTCTCCGGCTACGGCGCGTCGCTGTATGTGCCCCAGACCATGCTGGAGGAGGCCAAGGATATTCTGAACGCACAAGCGGTAGAGGAGGACGAAGACGATGCTGGATTACATGCGTGAATATGAGAAGTGGCTGCAAAGCGGCGCGCTGACGGCGGACGAGGTGCTGGAGCTGCAGTCCATCGCCGGAGACGAGAAGGAGATCGAGAGCCGGTTCTACGGCCCGCTGGAGTTCGGCACCGCCGGACTGCGGGGCACCATGAAGGTGGGCCTGCACCAGATGAACGTGTACGTCATCCGCTGGGCCACCCAGGGTTTTGCCGACGTGATCTGTGCCGAGGGCGAGGAAGCCAAAAAGCGGGGCGTGGCCATCTGCATGGACTGCCGCCATCACTCCATGGAGTTTGCCCGGGCCGCCGCCGAGGTATGCGCCGCCAACGGCATCCATGTGCGCATCTTCGAGGCCCTGCGCCCCACGCCGGAGCTGAGCTTCGCCGTGCGGGAGTACGGCTGCCAGGCGGGCATCAACGTCACCGCCAGCCATAACCCCAAGGAGTACAACGGCTATAAGGTCTATTGGGAGGACGGCGCGCAGTTGCCGCCCCACCACGCTGCCGCCATCGCCGCGGCGCTGGAGAAGATCGACATCTTCACCGGCGTGAAGCGGATGGACTTCGACGAGGCCGTCAAGGCCGGGCTCATCGAGACCATGGGCGACGAGACCGACCGCAAGTTTATGGCCAACGTCATGGATATGGTCAACGACTACGATTCCGTCGCCAAGGTGGCGGATACCTTCCAGGTGGTGTATACGCCGTTCCACGGCTGCGGCCACAAGCTGGTGCCGGAGGCGCTGACCCGTCTGGGCATCAAGCATCTGCACTGTGTGCCGGAGCAGATGGTCATCGACGGCGACTTCCCCACGGTGGTGTCCCCCAACCCGGAGAATCCCGAGGGCTTCTATCTGGCCGTGGCGCTGGCCGACAAGGTGAAGGCTGACTTCATCGTGGGCACCGACCCGGACAGCGACCGTGTGGGCATCATGGTCCGCAACAAGGAGGGCAAGTTCCAGCCTGTCAGCGGCAACCAGACCGGCGTGCTGCTGAGCGATTACCTGTACGGCGCCATGAAGCGCAGCGGCAAGCTGCCGGAAAAGCCCGTGATGCTGAAGACCATCGTTACCACCGAGATGGCCCGCAAGGTGGCCGAGGCCCACGGCGTCACCTGCTACGATACCTTCACCGGCTTCAAGTTCATGGCCGAGAAGAAGAACCAACTGGAATCCGCCGGCGAGGGCAAGGTGGTGTTCTCCTATGAGGAGAGCTACGGCTACATGCTGGGCGACTATGTCCGGGACAAGGACGCCGTCACCGCGTCGCTGCTGCTGACGGAGATGGCCGCGTGGTACGCCACCCAGGGCATGACCCTGTACGACGCGCTGGACGTGCTGTACAAGAAGTACGGCTGGTACGGCGAAAAGACCCACAATCTGGTGATGCCCGG
>CAKTZN010000250.1 GCA_934635545.1 uncultured Oscillospiraceae bacterium
CCTTCAGGCCGCCCCGCTTTTCCAGCACCGCCAGCAGCATGGAGGCACGGTTATAGTCAAAGCCGTTGCTGGAGCGCAGGGGCTTCGAGCCCGCGGCAGGCGCGACCAGCGCCTGCACCTCCGCCAGCACCGGCCGTGCGCCCTCCATGGCGCAGGTGACGCAGGTACCGGGCGCGTCGGTGGGCCGTCCGGACAGCAGCATCTCGGAGGGGTTCTCCACCTCCTTCAATCCGCGGTCCATCATCTCAAACACACCGATCTCATTGGTGGCGCCGAAGCGGTTTTTCGCCGCCCGCAGGATGCGGTAGGTCATATGCTGGTCGCCCTCGAAGTACAGCACGCAGTCCACCATGTGCTCCAGCACCTTCGGCCCGGCGATGGCGCCCTCTTTATTGACGTGGCCGATGACAAAAATGGTGATATTCTGGCTCTTGGCAAGCTGCATCAATGTCAAGGTGCATTGCTTTACCTGTCCGATTCCACCAGGGATACCGTCGCTGTCCTCGTTATACAGCGTCTGGATGGAGTCGATGATCAGCACATCCGGCTTTTCCTGCTCGACACAGGCCAGCACGTCGCCCAACCGGGTCTCGGACAGCACCAGAAGGTTCCCGGTGTCCACCTGCAGACGCTTGGCCCGCATCCTGAGCTGGCGGGTGGATTCCTCGCCGGAGACATAGAGCACCCGGGCAAACTGGCCCAGGGTCTGGCAGATCTGCAGCATCAGCGTGGATTTGCCGATGCCCGGCGCGCCGCCCACCAGCACCAGCGAGCCCTTTACCGCACCGCCGCCCAGTACACGATCCAGCTCTCCCATTCCGGTGGAGAAGCGGATCTCGTCCTCCTCTTCCAATGCTGTAATTGGATATGCCTTTACAATCCTTGCAGCAGAAGGGATCTTCCCGTTACTCTTCGGCTTCTCCGCCTTCTGCTCCACCATGCAGTTCCACGCGCCGCAGACGGGGCACTTCCCTGCCCACTTGGGACTTTCGCTGCCGCACTCGGTACAGAAATAGGTCGTTGTCTTTTTCATTCGTATCACCTGTTTACTGATATTGCAGATAGCCGCAGCCGATGGCCGCCGCCAGCTTCGTCTGATATTCCCCTGTCAGCAGCAGCGCCGTCTCTCCGCTGTTGCTGAGAAAGCCGCACTCCACCAGGATCGCCGGGCACTGGGCGTGGGCCATGATATAAATGTCGCTGCCGATGGGCTTTGACGTCTTCTCGTTCCCCATGTTTACCGTCTCATTCAGCGCCTGCTGGACAGTCACCGCGCAGGTGTCGCTTCCGGCCACGGTGCCATAAAACACCTGTGCGCCGTGGACGCCGGGATGACCCGGCAGCGTATTCTGATGGATGCTGATCAGGCGGCCGTTGGCAATGCTGTTGATCAGCGCCACGCGGTTTTTTGTGTCGCTGACCTTCTCCTTGCGAAGCGAGGTGCTGTCCGGATCAGCCAGGGATGCCTCGCCGGTACGGGTCAGCACTGTCCGGCAGCCCATCAGGGCGAAGAAATCCCGCAGCCGCAGCACGATCGCCAGATTGATACCGCTCTCCGACGTGCCGTCCGCCGAGACCGCGCCGCCGTCCGAGCCGCCGTGTCCGGCATCCAGGATAATGACCTCATCTGCCGGAAGCTGCGAATAGGAGAAGGCCGGAACCGCCGCCGGTCTGACGATCATCGACAGCAGGCTCACCACCGCCAGCAGCAGCGCCGCCGCACCGGCGATCTGTTTTCTGCGGAGCAACAGGATCATCACAACACCCCTTTCCGGGACAATCTATGATGGATCCTCCGTTTATATGCATTGTAGCACAGAAAACGGCAAAAAGAAATCCCCAGTTTGACGCCGGGCGCATATACTGGCATGAGCCGGAACCGGCTTAACGATGCTTAAAGGAGGAAAACCTTGTTGTATATGGAACGTTCGATTGCAAGCGGGCCGCTGGAGGAGCCGGCAAATCAGCCCGGCACGCCGTCCGCGGTGCCCGCGAGAAACGGGGCTGACGTGATGCCGCTTCAGGAGGCCGCTGCCTGCGGCGGGATAAACGGCAGTCTGCCGGGGACCTGCGCCCAAATGGCCTTCCCCTATATCCCCATGCAGGACATGAACCCCAAGCGCTACGATAACCGCGAGGCCTTGCAGCGGGGCACGCTGTTTCCGGGGCTGGATCTTCCCTTCCACAGGGAGCTGAAGACCCGCTTCCCTGCCGCCAACACCCACCTGTCCGAGCTGATGGCGCTGGACTTCGCCATTGATGAGCTGGGGCTCTATCTGACCACCCACCGGGACGATCAGGAGGCGCTGGCGCTGTACTGGAACTATATCCGTCTTGGGCAGGAGGGTCGCAGACGGTACGAGGAGATGCACGGGCCGCTGTTCCAGACGGACATTACAGAGGGCTCTTTCAAGTGGCTGGATGACCCATGGCCCTGGGACGAAGGAGGGAACGCGTAATGTTTGTCTATGAGAAAAAGCTGCAATACCCGGTGAAGATCAAAAACACCAATCCCAAGCTGGCCGCGCTGATCATCAGTCAATATGGCGGCCCAGACGGCGAATTAGGAGCATCCCTGCGGTATCTCAGCCAGCGCTACTCCATGCCCTATCCGGAGCTGAAGGGCCTGCTGACCGATATCGGCACAGAGGAAGCGTCATGTGCCCTTATTTTGGCGCGGTACTTCTCCAAACCGTCCAGCACATACGTCCATTTG
>CAKTZN010000251.1 GCA_934635545.1 uncultured Oscillospiraceae bacterium
CACACGGGACAGGTGCGCTGGGGCAGATCGCTGTCGCCTATGTCTACTGTGGGCGCTACATCGCCGCCGGAGAAAAACTCCAGCTTTCCGCAATGGGGACACGCCATGATGGATACTTTCAATGATCCTGCGACCAGATTGGGCCAGTCGCCCAGCAGCCAACTGGTCTGTCCCAACTGCAATTTTTCCTGTCCCACAAAGCGCATGGCCGTACCGCAGCGCAGACAATCAAATTGTGCCATAGTGTTGCCTCCTCATTCGCATATCATATTATAATGTATAACACCAAACGCCGCCGCTTGCAAGCTTATATTGCCAGAAGGGTGACGTTTTTATGCCCGGCAAGATATGCGCTCTCCCGCTTCTGGCAGGTGAACAGCAGGATCTGGCGGCTTTCGCTCTCCTCCAGCAGGTAGTCCAGCGCCGCGTGGAGGCGGTCGTCATCGAAGCTCAGCAGCGCGTCGTCCAGGATCAGGGGGACGCGCTTCTCCTCCGGCAGCACCAGGTCGCAGATGGCCAGGCGTACCGCCAGATAGAGCTGGTCGGCGGCGCCCTGGCTGAGGAGCTGTACGCTGCGCTGGGCACCCTCGCTGTCGGTCTCCAGGGCGAAGTCCCGGCTCAGGAGCACCTTCTGATAGCGGCCCTTGGTGATCTTGGCGAAGATCTCCGCCGCCTGGGCGCCCAGCGCGGGGGAGAAGCGGTTCTGCAGCGTGGCGTTGGCCTCGTCCAGCACCTCCATAGCCAGGGCGACGGCGTCGTACTCCTCCTGGAGCTGCTGGAGTTGCTGGCGATGCTGCAGGAGCTGGGCGTCCAGGTCGTCAGCGCTGCCCAGCGACCGCAACTGGCCCGTCAGGGTATCCAGCCGGGAGCGGGCGGCCTGCTGCTGCGCGGCTACCTGGGGCAGCAGGGTGTCCAACTGTTCACGGGAGATGGCGGGCTGGGGGAGGGGGGTGTCGCTGTCGGGCAGCGGGCCCTCCGGAAGGTGCTGCTTCAGCAGATCCCGGCGCATGGCGGCCTCCCGGGCGGTCTGCCTTGCGGCGGACAGGGATGCCCGCTGCTGACGCAGATGCAGCAGCGCCATCTGTGCGCCGCCCAGGTCGGCGGCGGTGGGGGCGTAGGGCTGCAGCGTGCCCAGCAGCGTCAAAAGCTGCTGCTGTTGGGCGGCGGCCAATCCGGCGGCGGTGGCGGCAGCCTCCTGGCTGCGCCGGGCGGTCTCCCGCTGCCGCTGCAGCAGGGGGAGGTAGTCGGCGATCTGGGCCTCCAGCGCGGCACGGTCGGCGGTGGCTTTCGCCTGGGCGGCGATGGCGCGTTTGCGCCGCAGCAGTCCGGTGCCGGTAAGGCCAATGCCGATCACGGCGAAGGCAAGAAAGGTGAGGTGGAGAAGGGCGGCGCACACGCCGCCGCCCAGGATCAGCAGGATGCCGACGATCATCAGCAGCGGCGAGGGCACGGTGGGCGAGGTGATGGCGTCCAGCCTGGCCTGACAGGCGGTCTCGTCACCGGGGGACAGCGGGTGCGCGGCACAGCGGGCCGCGGCATCGTCCGCTTCGACCTTCCGGGTCTGGGCTTCCGCCTGGGCCTGACGCAGGGTGGTCTGGGAGGCTTGCAGAGCGGCGCACTGGCCCTCCATCCGGGTCAGCAGGGCGTCCTCCGGCAGAGCTGCGGCGGATTCCGCCAGCAGCCACGCGGCCTTGCGCTCAGCCTCCTCGGCGGCGGTCTGTGCCTGGCGGTATTGGCGGATGGCGTCCAACTGTTGGCGCTGCCGCCAGAGGGCTTGCTGGGCCTGCAGCTCCTCAGTCTGCTGCCGGAGGCTGTTCAGTTGCTGCTGGGCGGCGGCCGCCTGCCGGGTCAGGTCGTCCCGGTGGGCGCGCTGGGACTCCAGATCGGCGATCTCTCGCTCCAGCACCGGGATCTGGCCGGTGGTGCGGTTGCTGCGGCGGCGGTTGAGCTGCTTTTTCAGACGGTCCCGCACCTCAGTGTAGGAGGCGCCCTCCTCGCCGGTGGTGATCAGGGCGGCGATACGGCGCTCCAGCTCCGCGTCGCTGTCCACGGCCAGGGCGCTCTGCCGGATGAAGGCGCTGCGCTCGAAAACCTCGCGGGGAACGCCCAGCAGCGTCTCGCCGGCATTCTGGCCATCGATGTTCGGTACGGCATCGGCGGTGCCGGTATAGGTGCAGGCGAAATGGCCCATGGGGGCGGTGGCCCGGCGGGTGTCGCGGGACAGGGTCAGGTGCGTGCCGTCGCTGTCTGTGACATCCATCTGTCCCCGCATGGCGGCACCACTCCACGGCGCAAAGCGGTTCTTGTCCGCCAACGCGCCCCGGTCGCGGGTGCTGAGACCGTACAGCATGATCCGCAGGAAGTGGCTCCAGGTGGATTTGCCTGATTCGTTGGGGGCATAGATGCAGTTCAGGCCCGGCTGCAGCTCCAGGGTTTGATCCTGCAATTTCCCGAATGTGGCGCGCATTTTCTGAATTTCCACGGTGCTTTCCTCCTGCTGTGAAACAATTAGATATAGTATAGCACAGGCGGCGGGGAATGTCATCCCAAACTGCTTTTGAGGGGATCAGAAAAAAGTTTTGAAAATTTGAAAAAAGATGTTGACATTTCAGGAAGCTCGTGGTAAGATATCAACTGTTCCGCGGTTGTGGAGCGTGTACCTTGTAAATTAAACAACGAACGAAACGAAAAGCACCAGACGGGAGCG
>CAKTZN010000252.1 GCA_934635545.1 uncultured Oscillospiraceae bacterium
TCTGGGAAGCGGTGCAGCCGGAGACGGTGCACCTGCGGGTGTGGGTGCCGTCATCATTGGACGCCCAGTCGCCCCACGTATGACCCGCCGGATCGCCGAATACGAAGGTATCCTCGTCCGCCGTGCCCTTGGAGCTCAGGCCGCAGCCGGTGCAGGACTTGTAGTACACCGCACTCTCTGTGCAGGTGGCGGCGGATTTCAGATACTGCTCCCCGGCGGTCTCCGCCGTAAAGCTGTGAGCCTCAAAATACGCGCTGACGGTCACGTTGCTCGCGGGCATATCAAATGTGCTGCCTGTGAAGGTGACGGCCGGATCACTGCCCCAGTTTTTGAGGTGGTATCCGTCGTCGGGTGTAGCGGTCAGGGTGATCTGCGTACCGGCCACAGCCGTTATGCGGGAGGCTGAGGCGGTGCCGTGGCCACCGGGGACGTCCACCGTGATGGTGAACTTCTGCATGGGCGCACCGGAGACGAGGTAGAGCATCTGGTCGTCCCGATACTCCACATGGGCGGCTGCGTCATCTGCGGAGAAGCAGTCCTCGTAATTCGTGCCGTAGACGCCGGAGAACGCCACGGGATAGCCGGTGTTCTGGGTCGTGACGCCGATGAGGGCGCCCCTGGCCATGCTGTCGCTGACGGTCAGTGTCTTGCCGGTGGGCAGATATACATTGTTGGCCGCGCCGGAGACGGTGTTGCCCGTCACGACGGGCGTGCCGCTGATATTCAGCTTGCCGGAATTATTGGGATTGATATAGATGCCGCCGCCGCTGCCGTTGGCCGTGTTGTCCCGGATGGTACCGCCGGAGAGATTACAGATTGAACGGGTGCGGAAAATATAGACGCCGCCGCCGTTGCCCGTTGCGGTATTCCCGCTGATGACGCCGTCGGTCATATTCAGAACCGACGGTTCCCGGTTCAAATAGATCGCGCCGCCATCCACAGACGAGTTCCCGGTAATTTTTCCGCCGGAGAGGTTAAACGTGGATGTGCCGAACACATGCACCGCGCCGCCCTCGCTGGCAGCCTGATTGCCGCTGATCTCGCCGCCGGTCATGGTCGCCGTTACGCCGTCGTAGAGGTAGATCGCGCCGCCATATCGGCTGGACGTATTGCCGGTGAGCTTTGCGCCGGAGATGGTGACCGTACCGCCTGCCATGTTGATGACGCCGCCATCGCCCTTCGTGGCCTTATTGCCGGTGATCGTGCCGCCGGCCAAGTTGACCACGCCGCCGGATGTAGCGTAGACTACGCCGCCGTTGTTTGCTGTGTTGCCGGAGATCGTGCCGCCGGACAGATTGAACGTGCCGCCGCAGGCGGAGTAGATCACGCCGCCGTTGGTCGCCGTGTTGTTGGCGATAAGGCCGCCATACATGTTCACGGTACCGCCTTTTTTGTCCTTATTGTTCAGGAAAATCGCGCCGCCGGAGTTTTTGCCGTTGTTGCCGGAGATGGCGCCGCCGTAGATGTTCAGCACGCACTGGCTGTCGTCCAGCGCGATGGCGCCGCCTCCGCCCTTACCGGTGACCTTGCCGCCGGTGATGGTGCCGCCGAAAATGTCCAGCGTGCTCTGGTAGAGATAGATGCAGCTGCCGCCCCAGCCCTTGGTGGCGCCCTTGATGGTGCCGCCGCCGGCGCAGTCACAGAGCACGAGCCGTCCGCCGTTTTTGACCTGGATCTTGCTGGTGCCGTTGCTGGCGTAGGTCTTGCCGTGCAGGCACAGGCAGAGGGTAGTGCCGTCCACCACCAGGTTGCTGCTGAAGGTGACGCTGTCCGTCAGATACACATAGGCGGTCTTGTTTGTATAGGTGATGGCGCTTCTGCCGTCCCACGCCGTATAGCCCACGCTTGTGTGGCCGGTGTGGTCGCCGGCATTGACGCTGCCGCCGCAGATGCAGTGCTCATGGGTCGTCCAGTGGGCATGGAGGGTGTGATCCGCGGCGACCGTCACAACGGTGTCCGCTTCCACCTTCGAGCCGCCGGCGGCCTCGGTATACCAGCCGTCAAAATCGTAGCCCGCCCGGGTCGGCACAGGCAGCTCGCCGTAAGCGCCGTTGTAGGTGACGGTCTTGGTGCTGCTGCCTGTCAGTGTGCCGCCGTTGGGATCGAAGGTGACGGTGCACTCGACCTCCGACCAGTGGGCGTAGAGGGTGTGATCCGCCGCCGTGGTGACCGTGGTGTCGGCCTTCACCTCCGTGCCGCCGGTGGGCGCGGTGAACCAGCCGTCAAAGTGGTAGTTGGCGCGGTCGGGCGTGGGCAGCTCGCCGTAGGGGCCGTACTGGTTGACGGTCCTGGTCGTCTCGCCCGCGTTCAGCGTGCCGCCGGTGGGGTCAAAGGTGACGGTGGATTCCTGACCGGTGCAGATCAGATACAGGTTGTAAGAACTGCTGTCCTTCCTTGCCTCCAGCCGGCTGAAATCCGGGTTGTCGCAGGAGATGCGGCTGCGGTAGGTCTCCGCAACATGCGGCTGGTTTACAGGCAGATAATTCAAAAGGACGGATGCGCCCTTGCTGGTAATGCCGGTAAAGTAGACGCCGAGCTTTGCGTTGCCGCCCGTGTTTATGTGGGCAGTAAATACAATCTGCGTGTCCGGATCGCTGAGATAGAGGTTGTTCTGGGCGGAATTGACCGTGTTGT
This sequence comes from uncultured Oscillospiraceae bacterium, assembly GCA_934635545.1. Lineage (GTDB taxonomy): Bacteria > Bacillota > Clostridia > Oscillospirales > Oscillospiraceae > Vescimonas. Next base: position 2,635 of record CAKTZN010000252.1, read on the forward strand.
CATAGATATACGGAGCGATCGTGCCGCCTCCTCCATA
>CAKTZN010000253.1 GCA_934635545.1 uncultured Oscillospiraceae bacterium
GCACGCAAAAGCTTGCATCCATTTATTTATACAATATCCTACAGCGTCCGCAGGTCGTCGATCTCGTAGTCGATGCGCACGTCGGCAGGCCGCGGGGTGTGCTTGGGGTTGTACCAGCAGCAGGGCAGGCCGTAGTTGTTGGCGCCCCGGATATCGCTGGAGATGCTGTCGCCGATCACCAGGCAGTTGTCCTTTGTGATGCCGTCGATGTGGGCGAACACATAGTCAAAATACGCCGCGGACGGCTTGGCCGCGCCCGCCTCCTCGCTGATGAAGGCGGCGGTGATGTCGGGGACGATAGGGCTTTTCGCCAGACGGCCACGCTGGACGGAGGCCACCGCGTTGGTGACCAGATACAGCTTGTGGCTGCGGGCCAGGGTATGGCACACCTCCTCGGCGTAGGGCAGCATGAAGGCGCACTGGCTCAAGGTATGGAGATGCAGGGCGTTGCAGCCCTCCGCATCCCGGTCGAGGCCCATGGCCGACAGGAAGTTGCGGAAGCGCTGCACCACAATGAACTCCTTGGTATATTCGCCCCGGTCAAAGGCCGCCCACATCTCGTTGTTGCAGCGCTCATAGAGCGCAAACGTCTCGTCGCTGTCAGGGATGTCGAACTGACGGCAGACAGCGTGGAACGCCTCCTGATTGGCCCGGTCGAAGTTGAACAGGGTATTATCCGCGTCGAATAGTAAATAGGGGTATTTCATATAGGTATGTCCTTACACAAACAGATCGTCCTCCGCCGGGCGGGCGTAGACCTCCTCCAGCTCGCTCTTGTGATAGAGATAGCCGGGATCGTCGTAGTACTTGGCCCCGGCGGGACAGCCCTTGACACAGGCGCAGCACTTGATGCAGATGCCGGGCACCTGGGACGGGTCGTTGGGGTCGATGCTGCCCATGGGACAGTGGGCGGCGCACCAGCCGCAATTTCCGCACCTGGTCATGTCCGTCTTGGGCTTCACCTTCAGGATATTGATGGGGTTCCCGTGGCGGTCACGGGGCGTATAGTAGGGCCGGATGGGGTCGCAGCCGCCCACGGTGACGGGCGCGGTATCCCCCGCCGCCAGACGGGCGGCGATACGGTCAGCAAAACCGTCCATCTCCGCTTCATCAGCGGCATTGGGACGGCCGGCCCCCAGCGTGCGGGAGAAGCTGTGCTCCCCCACAAAGGCCGCGCCCGCCACGCAAGTAAAGCCATCGGCTGCCAGCAGCTTGCTGAGCTCCATCAGGGCGTCGTCATAATTCCGGTTGCCGAACAGCACCACCGGGACGGCCAGCGCACCCTCGCCGCGCACCATATCCCGCAGATACGGCATCAGCAGATTGGGCACCCGCCCCGCGTAGGTGGGACAGCCCACCACCGCCAGATCGCCTGCCGGAATGGTCAGTTCCCTCTTCCGCGCCTCCGGCAGGGTATAGCTGTACTCCTCGTACCGCGCGCCCAGCCTGTCCGCCAGACGGCGGGCAATGCGGCGGACGGTCTTTTCCGTGGTGCCGGTGCCGCTGAAATACACGGCGTGAACGGCGGCAATGGACATGGTGACCCCTCCTTCTCTCACACAGGCCGTCAGACCTGAAAGTCCTCCGGCGACAGCTTGGACGTATTCAACTCCGCGGGCCGGGGCGGCACGCGGCGCAGGGGATCGTAGCGGAAGGCGGGGCAGCTCTCCGTATCCTCCACCACGCCCCGCTTGACGCAGGCCACATGCGCCGCGTCAATGCGGCTGCCCCGGGCGCAGTAGGCGCAACGGGGCTCGATATTCTTCCGGAACAGCTTCATGGTTCCCTCCCTCTCTCTTGCCGGTCTTACAGGCTGTACAGCCTGATCTGGCCGTCCTCGGCGGTGGCCTTCAACTGGGTGACGGGATGCTCGAAGGCGTCGATGATCAGGTTGGCCATGGGATCCTCCAGCTCCTTCTGGATACAGCGGCGCAGGTTCCGTGCGCCGTAGGCGGCGGAATAGGACTTCTTCACCAGCACGTCCACCACGCCGTCGTCGTACATGAAGCCGAAGCCCTTGTCGGCCAGGGACGCCTTCAGTTCGTCCAGCATGATGCGGGCGATATCCCGGAAGTTCTCCTCGGTGAGCTGGCGGAAATAGATGACCTCGTCCACGCGGTTGATGAACTCCGGCCGCAGGAAGTCCCGCAGGGCCTTCATGACCCGCTCCTTGCCCTGATCACCGGCGGACTTATCAAAGCCCACCGAGCCGGCGGCCTTGTCGGAGCCGGCGTTGGAGGTCATGACGATGACCGTATTCTCGAAATTCACCTTGCGTCCGTGGGCGTCGGTGATCTGGCCGTCGTCCAGGATCTGCAGCAGCACGTTCAGCACGTCGGGGTGGGCCTTCTCGATCTCGTCGAACAGCACCACGGAATAGGGCTTGCGGCGGATCTTCTCCGTCAGCTGGCCCGCCTCGTCATAGCCCACATAGCCGGGAGGGCTGCCCACGATGCGGGACACGGAGTGCTTCTCCATAAACTCGGACATATCCAGCCGGATCAGGCTCTCCGGCGCGTTAAAGAGGTCGTCGGCCAGCTGCTTCACCAGCTCGGTCTTGCCCACGCCGGTGCTGCCCACAAAGATGAAGCTGACGGGCTTGTGCTTGGGGCTGATGCCCACCCGGTTGCGGCGGATGGCGGCGGCCACGGCGGCCACGGCCTC
>CAKTZN010000254.1 GCA_934635545.1 uncultured Oscillospiraceae bacterium
CATCGGCATCGACTACGCACAGGAGGCCGTGGACTTCCCGTGGCGCTTCTGGATCGACGATAAAGGAGAATATTTATGCTGATTTTTGACATGGACGGCACCCTCATCGACTCCAACGGCATCTGGCGTGATGTGGACACCGCGTTTCTGGCCAAGCGGGGTCTGCCCTACACCCGGGAATACTACGAGGGCGTGGCCCACACCGTGTTCCCCAAGGCCGCCATCTTCACCAAGGAATACTGCCATCTCAGCGAATCCACCGACGAGATCATGGCCGAGTGGATGGAGATGGCCGGCGACCTGTACACCACCAGCGTGCCGGTAAAGCCCGGCGTGGTGGATTATCTGGAGAAGTGCAAAGCCGCCGGAGAGCGGATGGCCGTCCTGACCTCCAGCGTTCCCGCCCACTGTCACGCGGCGCTGGGACACCTGGGGCTGAAGCCCTATTTCGAGCGCATCTACTTTGCCCAGGAGCTGGGCATGGACAAGAAGGAGCCCGCCATCTACCGCAAAACGGCGGAGCTGCTGGGCGTGGACGCGGCGGACTGCACCATCTTTGACGACTCCATCGCCGCCTGCCGCAGCGCCCGCGCCGCGGGCATGACCGTGGTAGGCGTGTACGACGAATTTTTCCACGTCTCCTGGGACGAGATGCAGACGGTGTGCCACCGCTGCATCCGCAGCTTCGCGGAGCTGCTGTAAGGGACAGTCTCACCGGCCTCTTCGTAGGGGCGGACGACTCTGTCCGCCCTGACGATCAATCGCATCATTACCGGGGGCGGATACCCCAAGGACACTCGTTCCGCTTTGCTCCACAGCGCCCGCCCCTCCCCTACCGGTAACGCTGCGTAGGGCGGGGTGACTACACCCCGCCGCCATCACACGGATATTCCCATCCCCCCCACGCGAAAAGCGGCTGTGCCTGGCACAGCCGCTTTTCGCGTTGGAAGAGGTTGAGAGAGAAAATAAATGGTAAGCAGTAAGATGATGTATTATGCCTTATAGGCGCCTGCCATCAGGCCGCAGATGACCGCCAGATCGGCGAACATCAGATAGCCCAGCAGAAGACCCGTGACCTTCACCACAGGATTGAACCAGCCCGTCAGAATGGCCACAAGAGTGCCCAGCACCACCAATGTCAGGAGCAGGGCCAGTACCACAGCAGTTGTCTTTTTCATAGCAAAAACTCCTTTCATCATTCTGTATTTTTTGTGTTTTGCGTTTTGCTCTTTACAGGTATGATGATACTACAGCTTTTGTCATTTGTAAAATACGCGAAAACTAAGTTTGTTATAGTCTTATCCTATGGTGCTCAGATGATCCTTGCACTGGTTCGCGTAGTCCTCCATCTTTTTGATATACGCCTGGGCCATGGGGCTCAGCAGCATGTGGTCCCGGACGATATAGCCGATGCTGACCTTTTTCCGGGGCGTCAGGATCAGCGCCACGGCCCGGTACATCCGGAAGGAATCGTCATCGTTGATGCCGGTGCCCATCAGATAGGCGTGCAGGTCTCGGGTCAGGTCGCTGGCGGTGGCCCGGTCCCGCACCATGATCTGCCGGGGCGTCACCGCCGGCTTCGACACCTCCTCCGAAAAGAACAGCGCGTTGTGTCCGCCCTGCTCCATGATGACGCAGGGATAGGGCTCCAGATCCTTCTCCGTCACCTCGCCCCGTCCCGCCAGAGGGTGGTTATCGCTGACGTACACCGACACGTCCTTTTCGATCAGCTCCGTATAGCGCAGGTCGTTGTCCCGGAACATCCGCCGCAGCACCTCGCTGTTCTGCTCCGTCATCAGCAGCACGCCCACCTCGCTGCGCATCAGACCCACATCCTCGATCACCTCATAGGTGGTGGTCTCCCGGAAGGTCATGCTGTATTTCTCGCCGCCCAGCTCCCGCACCGTCTCGGCAAAGGCCCGCACGGCGAAGTTGTGGTGCTGGGACGACACGGCGAACTGCTGCCGGTGGCTGGACTGGACGCTGTACCGGTCCTCCAGCAGCTCCGCCTGCATCAGCACCTGCCGGGCATAGCCCAGGAACTCGTCCCCCTCCCGGCTCAGCACCACGCCGCGATTGGTGCGCAGGAAGATGGTGATGCCCATTTCTTTCTCCAGCTCCTGTATGGCGGCGGTCAGACTGGGCTGGGAGATAAACAGCGCCTTGGCCGCGCCGCTGATGGTGCCGCTCTCCGCCACGGCGGTGACGTACCGCAACTGCTGCAAGGTCATGGCCGTCCCCCCTTAAAAGCTGCCGATGGGGATAGACCCGTCGTCGCTGCCCTTGGTGATGGACTGGATGGTCAGATAGTACCCCCGGCCGTTCTCCATCTCCACATAGACCCGCTCCCCCGCCTTGTGGCCCATAACAGCCCGGCCCACGGGGGACTCCTTGCTGATCCAGCCCTTCAGGGCATCCTGCCGCAGCGTGGTCACAAGCTGGATGGTGCGGCTGCGGCCGGTGTTCTCCATCAGGATCTCCACCGTGTCGTAAAGCCCCGCCGTGTCCGCCGTGGACTTGTCGTCGATGACCTTGGCGGTCTTGATCATCCGCTGCAGATAGCGGATACGGCTCTCGTTGCGGTTCTTCTCCTGCTTGGCGCACTTATACTCAAAATTCTCGCTGAGATCGCCGAAGGCCCGCGCCGTCTG
>CAKTZN010000255.1 GCA_934635545.1 uncultured Oscillospiraceae bacterium
TCCCTGCGGCGGCTGAAGCGGGTGTGGGATCTGTGGCAGCGGAAGCTGCGGGGCAAGGCGTGGAACATGCTGTATCTGGAAAACCATGACCACCCCCGCGTCATCTCCCGCTACGGCAGCGAGGAGTATCGTACCGAGAGCGGCAAGGCGCTGGCGGCGGCGTATCTCTTCCAGCAGGGCACGCCCTTCGTTTATCAGGGACAGGAGATCGGCATGACCAACTGGCGGCCCGTCCATACGGATATGTACGAGGACGTCCAGAGCCGCAATTTCATGCCCGACCTGCCGGAGAAGGTGCGGCTGCGGTGGCTGTGGATCGGCAGCCGGGACAGCGCCCGCACCCCCATGCAGTGGGACGATACCGCCAACGCGGGCTTTACCGCGGGCAAGCCCTGGTTTTATGTGAATACCAACTACCACGCCGTCAACGTGGCGGCCCAGGAGCGCGACCCCGATTCTTTGCTGCACTTCTACCGTAAGGCCATCGCCCTGCGCAAGCGCCTGCCGGTGGTGCGGGAGGGCAGGTATCACGACTGCTGCCCCCTGGCGGGAAGCCTTTACATGTATACCCGGGAGATGAAGGGCCAGCGGCTGCTGGTGATCTGCTCCTTTGCCGAGCGGCCCCTGACGGTGACACCGCCCAAGGGGTATGATCTGGCGCAGGGCAAGCTGGTGCTGCAGAATTACCCGGTGGACGACCCGGCCCGGCCCTTCCGGACGAGGCCCTATGAGACGAGGGTGTATCTGTTCGAGGCGTGAGGGAGTAGTGTTTCGCGCTCCGGCGCGACCTACTTTTATCAACAGTGACAAGAGTAGGCAAAAGCACCGGCAGGAACCAAGGTTCCTGCACCTCCTTGCGCGCTGCAGTATATACAGAATTGTTATTGCGTACCACGCGTTCACGCAAGACCTTCTTTTTCGTTTCGTGAAAAGGATCGTCTTTGCTCCAGCGCCGCTGCCGCTGATGCCCATGACGAACAACGCTGTTAGTTCTACCGTTGAAAAGATGAGCGGCAGCGGCGTAAGACGAAGATCAATTCGTCATACAAAACGATTACGACTATGTTCCGCGAACGCGCGGTAAAGGGTTACAAATTTGCGGTGTTTGCAGCGTGCGCGGATTCTTAAACCGCAGGTTTAAGTTGTCCTTTTGGGTACTTTTGGGACAACGGCCAAAAGTACCTCGCGCTCGGAAGCGCGAAATGTCCCCGCACTGCAGGTACGAAAGCCCCACTAAACGCTCCGTCGGTTGCGGAAAACCGCCCTGTTTGCTACCATGAGACCGGAGGTGATCCCATGGATCGAGAAATGTTGGGCAGATTCATCGCCCAGAGACGTAAGGAACTGAACCTGACCCAGCGGGAGCTGGCGGAGGCGCTGCATGTGACGGACAAGGCCGTCAGCAAATGGGAGCGGGGCGCGGGCTGCCCGGACATCTCGCTGCTGGAGCCGCTGGCGGAGGCGCTGGGCCTCAGCGTGGATCAACTGCTGACCTATCAGACCGCCCCGGCGGAGCAGGAACCGGCGGAGGAGCCTGCGCCCACCTCGGAAGCGGTGCAGGCGGTGCTGGATATGACGCTGGCGGATCGCCGTGCCCGCCGCCGCAGACGCTGGTTCATCGCCATGGCGGTAACACTGAGCCTGATTGTGCTGGCGGTGGCGTATGTCCTTCTGAACAGCCTGCAAGTACGGGGGAAGCTGTTCCATAACGAAAGCAGCACATCACCTGACGGCAGCATTACCGTGGAGACATATACCGGCAGCTTCGGTGATCCGTCGGTCAAGGTAACGGAGCCTGCCGATATGCAGCGCCGGTGGGGCGATGGCAGCGTGAATGCCGGTATGAGCGAATCGTATCCTCATACGGCGGTCACCGGTCTGTACTGGTCGCAGGACAGCGCCTATCTTGCCATCGGCCAGAGTGTTCAGGATGATACACCCCACCTTGACTGCAAGCTCTGGCGCTTCTATCAGGGTGCGGATGACCGGTGGTACGGTCAGGTAGACGGCAGCATGAGACTTATTCTGGCCCACCTGTGGTATGAGGGGGATGCGGTGCTGAAGGATGCCTTCCCCAACGTGCCGACGGCGCAGCCCTCCGGCTATCCCATTTTTGACGTGTCCTTTGACAGTTGGGACGGCACGGTGCTGCAGGTGAAATGCACCTACACCGGTACCGACAACGCCGATCATGCGGTGACCGTCCGCTATGATGCGGCCACGCGGCAGGTGCTCTCTGCGAAGTAAACAGACAACAAAGAAGGGACTTCCTTTCGGAAGTCCCTTCTTTGTTGTTTATAAGGGGTGAGAAAACTCACAATGGAAAGCGTTACTTGGCAGCAGCGGCCTTCTTCTGGGCGCTCAGCGCCTTGACGCCCTGCACCACCAGATCGATGGCCAGGATCACCAGCAGCACGCCGATGATGCCGCGGATGTAGCACCACACCACGCCTTCGCCGCCGGCGACGATACCGGTGATCTGCGCCTTGATGGTGAACACCAGGGAGGTCAGAGTGACGACCAGCATGAAGAACATGGGGAAGTAGAACATCTTGTTGTTGCGGCCGATCTTGCCCAGCCAGCAGCACACAGCCAGCA
>CAKTZN010000256.1 GCA_934635545.1 uncultured Oscillospiraceae bacterium
TACTGGGGGAACAGGTTGAAGCTCTGGAACACCAGGCCGAAGTGCAGCCGCTTCTTGCGGATGTCCGCCTCACGGCGGGTGGCGGGGTCGGCGGCGTCAAACAGCGTCTTGCCCCGCACGGAGATCACGCCCTGATCCGGCGTCTCCAGGAAGTTCAGGCACCGCAGCAGCGTGGTCTTGCCGCTGCCGGAGGAGCCGATGATGCTGAGGGCCTGCCCCTCCTCCAGGGAGAAGCTGATGTCCTTCAGCACGGAGGTATCGCCAAAGTGCTTTTCAATGTGCTGTACGTCTAAGATCGCCATGGTGATCCCTCCTTATCTGAAGTAGCTGAGCTTGCGCTCCACAAAGTTGAACAGAATGGTCAGAACGCCCACAAAGGCCAGATAGAACACCGCCGTATAGAATAACGGCCAGATGATACCGGCGGACTTCATATAGGATTCACCGGCCTTGATCAGCTCCGTCACGGCGATGATCCGGGCCAGGGAGGTATCCTTTACCAGCGTGATGATCTCGTTGGACATGGGGGGCACGATGCGCTTCACCATCTGCAGCAGCGTCACCCGGAAGAAGATCTGGCTCTTGGTCATGCCCAGCACCTGACCGGCCTCCCGCTGGCCCACCGGCACGCCCTCGATGCCGCCCTTGTAGATCACGGCGAAATAGCAGGCGTAGTTGATGACGAAGGCCACCACGCAGGCCGCCATGCGGCCGTCGGAGAAATTGCCCCAGATGTTGTTGTCGAACCACTTGCCGGGACCGTAGAAGATGATAATGAGCTGCAGCATCAGCGGCGTGCCGCGGATGATCCACACGATCACGTTGAACAGCCAGCTCACCGGCTTGCACCGGCTGCGCAGGGCAAAGGCAATGAGCAATCCCAGCGGGAGTGAAAACAGCAGCGTCAGGAAAAAGATCTTCAAAAGCTCGCCCATACCCTGAAGCAGCGAGAGGGTGACGGTCGCAAACATGGCAAAACTCCTTTTATGTATCAGTGGGGTCTATCGAAAAAGTAACAGAAATACCATCGATGGTAACATTTCAAAAGCCGCCCAAAGGCAGAGGACGCGTCACGCCCTCTGCCATGGGAAACTATCATAGCATACTTTTTGCCGTCTGGCAACTCACTTGGTGATGACCACCTGTGCGTTCTCGCAGTAGGCGTTGGTGCACTCCATGGCGGCCTGCACGCCCTCGGTCAGGGTCATGCCGTTCCACACCACGTCGATGTTCTTGCTGTCCAGCTCGTTGACCTTCATATCCCAGTCGATGACCACGAACTCGATCTCAACACCCAGCTTCTCGGCCACCAGCTTGGCCATGTCGGCGTCAAAGCCGATCCACTCGTCGTTGGCATCCTTGTAATCCATGGGGGCGAACTCGGTGATACCAACCACCAGCTTGCCCTTCTCCTGGATGTAAGCCACATCGCTGTCGGACTCGGAGGCAACGAACTCAGCAGCGGGCTGCTCCAGCAGCGCCTCCTGCACACCGTAGGTCTTGGCCAGCTCCAGCATGCTGCCGTCGGCATAGGCGGCGGACATCACGCTGTTGATGTAGGAGGCCAGGTCGCTGCCCTTGCGGCAGCCAGCGCCGTACAGCTCAGAGGTCAGCTTCTGATCGGTGACCTTCAGGTCGGGATAGCTGGTGCCCTCGCCCACCATGGCGCCGGCCATCAGCAGGTCGATGATGGCGGCGTCGGAGGTACCGGCGTCCACTTCCATCAGCGCATCAGCCTGAGAGCCGACGGAGTTGATCTTCCAGCCCTTCTCGTTGGCCACTTCCTCACCGGCGGAGCCGGCTTCCACGGCGTAGGTCAGCTCCGGCTGCGCGTCGCTGTTGTCGTCAGTGTTTGCATCGGGGGCAGCCTGATTACCGCAGGCCACCAGGCTCAGCGCCATGACCAGCGCCAGCATCATTGCCAAAAACTTTTTCATGTTACTTTTCTCCTTTTCATGGGCGCCGCTTCACTTGGCGCCTGCGTTTGTTTTAGTATGGTAATACTCTACCACTTTATCACGCTAATGTAAAGTGTCAGTGCTGACAAAACGCGCCCCATTTTCCGCCCCGTATTTCACAAATATGACAAAACACCCCCCATACAGGCCGGCAATGTCAAAAAGTCTCGCAGAGTTCGCCGCCCGCAGGCGGCGAAAAAATCAAATCATTTTTCTGACGACATGTCCCCCAAGGGGACTTCCGTTGGGCGTGCGTCAGAAAAATTCTTCTCGGCCGCCAGTGTGTCCGAAGGACGCGCGTACCCCAAGGGCACTTGTTCCGCTTCGCTTCACTGCGCAGTCGGCCGTGATCCCCCCTTGCCCGAAATCATCGATTTCGGGCAAAGAAAAAGGCGGCGTATCACGCCGCCTTTTTCATATGATACGAGCCGATCTGTAAGCCGGGTTCTGTCTTGACAGTCATCTATCTAGGCGCACCGTTGCCGGTACGCTCAAGCCACCCCGGGGACGGCCGGGCCAGCCGAATGTCCCCATACCGGTGTTGCTCCGGATAGAGTTTACAGCGACGGACGCTTCCACGCCGTCGGGTGAGCTCTTACC
>CAKTZN010000257.1 GCA_934635545.1 uncultured Oscillospiraceae bacterium
TCATAGCGCATGCCAATCTTCACCTGGGGCAGCAGGGCGATCACCGCCTGGGTATCGGCGGTGGCCACCCCTTGGCGGCGGGCATAGCAGCCGATGGTACGGTAAATGGCGCCGGTGTCCACATACAAAATGTGCAGCTTCGCCGCGATGGCCTTGGCCAGCGTGCTTTTTCCCGCGCCGCTGGGCCCGTCCACCGCCACAGAATAGATTTTTTCCATCCGATTCACTCCCGCTCCGCCGCGGACACACCGGCCAGATGGCCCGTGGCCCACGCGATCTGTAAATTAAAGCCGCCGGTATAGGCGTCCACGTCCAATACCTCTCCGGCGAAATACAGGCCCTCCACCAGCTTGGACTCCATGGTGTTGGGCTTCACCTCGCTGACCTTCACGCCGCCGGCGGTGACGATGGCCTCCGCCACCGGACGCACGCCGGTCACGTTGATGTCAAAATGCTTCAAAAGCCGGATCAGCGCCCGCCGCTGCTCCTTCGTCAGGGAATTGGCCTTCAGCGTCGGGGGAAGGCCCAGTCTCCGGGAAATCACCGGGGCCATGCTGTGGGGCACCAGACCGCACAGCAGCTTTTCCACGTCCCGGTTGGGGCTTTCGCCGATGTCCCGCAGGATACGGGCTTCCAGCTTCTGCTCGTCCAGGGCAGGCTTCAGGTCGATGCTGAGGCGGTACTGCTCCTTGTCCCAGCTCCGCAGATGGGCGCTGGCCGACAGCACCAGCGGGCCGGACACGCCGAAATGGGTAAACAGCATCTCGCCGAATTCCCGGAACACCGCCTTATTCTTCTGGTTATAGGCCGTCAGCTCTACGTTTTTCAGGCTCAGCCCCTGCATATGGCGGCAGCAATCGTCGTCGCTGACCAGCGGCACCAGAGAGCCTCTCGGCTCCACGATGGTATGGCCCAGCGCGGCGGCTATTTTGTAGCCGTCGCCTGTGGAACCGGTACCGGGATAGGACACGCCGCCGGTGGTGATGATCACCGCGTCGGTGGGATAGGTTCCCTTCTCCCCTGTCACCGCCGTCACATGGCCCTCCGCCGTCTCCACCGCCGCGGCACGGTCGTGGATCCATCTGATGCGCAGCGCCTTTACTCGGCCCTTCAGGGCGTCGGTGATGTCGAAGGCACTGTCGGACACCGGGAACACCCGGTCGCCCCGCTCCACCTTCAGCGGTACGCCGCAGCTCTCGAAAAACGCCATGGTGTCCCGGCTGGTGAACCGGGACAGGGCGCTGTACAGGAACCGGCCGTTGCGGGGGATGTGGGCCATCAGGCCTTCCAGATTCGTGTCGTTGGTCACGTTGCAGCGGCCTTTTCCCGTGATATTGACTTTTTTGCCCAACCGCTCGTTGGGTTCTATCAGGCTCACCTGCGCGCCGCGCTCCGCGGCGGCGATGGCAGCCATCAGACCGGCGGCGCCGCCGCCGATCACCGTTATCTTATTCATCTTCCGCTTTCCCGAAAATACTGTATTTCGACCATACCTGCTCCATGTCGGAGAATACCTGGGCCACCTCTTCCCGCTTCCGCTGGCCGACGGCCAGGATCAGCGCGTTGATAAGGCTCAGCGGCGCGGCCAGAGAGTCTACATAGGACAGCGCCTCGCACCGTACCAGCAGCGCCGCGGTGGCCAGCGGGTACAGGGGGGACATCTGACTGTCGGTGATGGCCACCACGTCCGCGCCCCGGTCGTGGGCCAGTTGGATGGCGTGTATGCCCATATTGGAATACCGGGGGAAGCTGATGCCCACCATCACGTCGCCGGGGCCGATGTGGATCATCTGCTCGTAAATCTCGCCTGCCGCCGTGTTCTGCACATAGATCACGTTCTTGAACAGCAGGTGGAAATAAAAATTCAGATAGCCCGCCAGATACGAGCTGGAGCGCACGCCCAGAATGTAGATATGCTGGGCGTTCAGCAGCAGCTCCACCACACGCTGGAACTCCTTCCGGTCGATCTGCTCGATGGCGGTGTGGATGCTGTCCATATCCCGCTGCATCACGTCGCCCAGGATGTCGTTGCCGGTCATCTGATCCTGGGACGCCTGGATCCGCTGCACCGAGGTCAGCTTGCCGCGGATGATCTCCTGCAATGCCTTCTGCATGGCGGGATAGCCGCTGTACCCCAGCTCGGCGGCGAATCGCACCACCGTGGATTCACTGACCTGGGCCGTCTGGCCCAGCTTGGCGGCAGTCATGAAGGCCGCCTTATCATAGTTGTTCAGAATATAGTCGGCGATCCGCTTCTGTCCCTTGGAAAAGCCGTCCATACTGGCGCGTATCGTATGTAACACGCTCTGCTTCATATTCTCTCGCTTCCTTTTAGCGCGGAGATCTCCGCGTCTGTCAAATACCGCCACTGTCCGGTCTTCAGATCGCCCAGTGTCAGCGCGTCCTCGGCGATCCGCCGCAGCCGCGCCACCTGCAGATCCACCTGGGCGCACATACGCCGGATCTGGCGGTTCTTTCCCTGATGGATGGTGATGCGCAGCAGGGCCTGTCCGCCCTTCTGCCAAACCGTTTCCACC
>CAKTZN010000258.1 GCA_934635545.1 uncultured Oscillospiraceae bacterium
TCTCCAGCTCCACGCGCTGCTCCAGCGCGGCGCTGTGGCTCAGCTCATAGCGCTCCCACAGCTTGTCCAGCAGGGCCTTCTCCTCCATGGCGTTGCCCTGGAGCTTCTGCTCCATGCGGGACAGCTCCTGGGTGGTGGCGATGACCGCCTCGTTGCAGTCCCGGCTCTCCCGGTTTCTGGCGTCCCGCTGGCCCTCCAACTGCAGCTTCTGCTCCGACAGGGCGGTCAGCTTCGTCCGCAGTTCCTCGCCCTGACGACGCAGGCCGTCAAGCTGGGCCTGATGGGCGGCGATCTCGCCCTCCGCCTTCTCGTTGGCGGCGGCGAACTGATCCATCAGCGCCTGGCGCTGATCCCGGTCGGTGACCATATCCAGCCGCAGCCGCTTCAGGTCGGCGATGCTGCGTTCGCCCGCGTCCCTCTCGGCGGCCAGGGCCGCCTGGGCGGCCTTCTTTTCGCTGACCTGCTGGGACAGTACGTTGGTCTTCTCCATCAGGTCGCTCTGGCCGCTCTGGCTCTCCTCCGCGCGGCGGCGCAGGTCGGCGGCCTTCGCCTCCTTCTCCGCCACATCCGCCGCCACGGCGGCGCAGCGCGCCTCATCGCTCCGGGTGCGCTGGGCAAAGGTATCCAGCTCCGCCTGCAGGTCCTCGCAGCTCTGCTCCAGCGTCGTGTTCAGGATGTCGTAATGCTCCTGCTTCCCCTGATACTGCAGCACCAGATCCTCGGCCTTGCGCTGCTGGGCGGAGGCCACCTCCAGCTCATACTGGGCCTTCTGCAGCTCACGCTGGGTGTCCTCAGCCCTCTGCCTGGCGGCGGACAGCTTGTCCCGCATGCCGCCCAACTGGCCGTTCAGCTTTTCCAGCTCGTTGGCCCGGCTCAGCACACCGGCGCTGCGGCTGACGCTGCCGCCGGTCATGGAGCCGCCCCGGTTCATCACCTGGCCGTCCAGCGTGACAATCCGGAAGCCGTTGCGATACTTCCGGGCCATGGCGATGCCGCAGTCCAGATCCTCCACCACCACGGTGCGGCCCAGCAGATTGCGGAAAATGCCGTCGTATTTTTTATCATAGGTGACCAGATCCACGGCCAGGCCCACAAAGCCGTATTCGCCGCTGACATCCTCCCGCAGCACGTCGCCGCGGACGGCGGTCATGGGCAGGAAGGTAGCCCGCCCGCCATTGCGCTGCTTCAGATAGCCGATGGCGGCCTTGCCGTCCTCCTCCCGGTCTACCACGATGTTCTGCATACCCGCGCCCAGGGCGATCTCCAGGGCAACGGTGTACTTCTCCTGGGTCTTCATCAGGCTGGCCACCGGGCCGTGAACGCCCCGCAGGGCCTTCTTCTCCGCCGCCTGCATCACCAGCTTCACCGCGTTGGAGAAGCCCTCGTACTCCTTCTCCATCTCCGTCAGCAGCCGGATGCGGTTCTCCAGTGCCGCCACGTCCATGGTGAGCTGCAGCTTCTCCGCTTCCGCGTCGGCGGAGCGCTTCTTGCGGCCCTCCATCTTCAGGCTGTGGCCCTGGATGATATTGCTGACGGCCTGGGCCTCTTCCCTGGCCTCGTTCAATAGCTTCCGGTTCTCCTTCGATTCCCGGCCGCTCTGCTCCAGCTTCTCCCGTGCGGCGGACAGCTCCGCCTCCGTGTGGGCGCGGCGCTCCGCCATCTGGTCAAGGCCGGAGCGCAGGGCGGACAGCTCCGCCTTGCCGTCCGCGGCGGCGGACAGCAGCAGCGCCTCCTCCGCCCGCAGGGACTCCGCCGTGCGCTGGGCGCCGGCGGCGGTATCGGTCAGCTCACGGGCCTGGGCCAGCAGAGCTTCCAGCTCCCGCTCCAGCGCGGCGCTCTCGTCGTCGATCTGGGCGATCCGCTGAAGCTGGGCGTCCACCTGGGACTGCAGGCTGTCCGCCCGGTTCTCCGTATCCGCCATCTCCCGGCGGATGCGCTCAATGCTCTCGTTGTTGTGCTCCACCGAGGTGCGCAGCACGGCGATGGCGCTGTCATGCTCACCGGAGGCGCTCTCCAACCGGCTCACCTGACCCCGCAGCTCCTCCGCCTGCAGATCGTTCTGCCGCACCTGCTCGCCCAATTCCTCGGCGGCGGCATAGGCGGCCTCCAGCGCCGCCTCGGCCCGCTCCTTGTCGGCCCGTGCCGTCTCCACGTCGGTCTGCAATTTGAATTTAGCGGTCTTCAGATCCTGCAACTGCTCCAGCCACACGCTGATCTCCAGCACCCGCAGCTCATCCCGCAGCACCAGATACCGCTTGGCCACCTCCGCCTGCTTGCGCAGAGGCTCCACCTGCAGCTCCAGCTCCGCGATCTTGTCGTCGATGCGCACCAGATTCTCCTGGGTGCGCTCCAGCTTCCGCTCGGCCTCCTCCTTGCGGTGGCGGTACTTGCTGATGCCCGCCGCCTCCTCGAACACCTCGCGGCGTTCGCCGGATTTCACGGACAGGATCTCGTCGATCTTGCCCTGGCCGATGATGGAATAGCCCTCGCGGCCCATGCCGGTGTCCATGAACAGC
>CAKTZN010000259.1 GCA_934635545.1 uncultured Oscillospiraceae bacterium
ATCAAGAACTTTTTTGGAGCGTAAACTATGAAGCCTACTGTCATCGCATTGGGATTTTTCGACGGCGTACACCGGGGCCACGGGGCGCTGCTGCGCCGCACCGTAGAGGTGGCCCGCCAATTAGACGCCATCCCCGCCGCCTTCACCTTTGACCGTCCCCCCAAGGAGGTGGTCACGGGAAAGCCGGTGCCCCTCATCAACTCCACCCAGGAGCGGCAGGAGCTGATGGAGCGGCTGTACGGCATTCAGCAGGTAATCGTCGCCCCCTTTGACCATGAGATGATGACCATGCCGTGGGAGGATTTCATCACCGAGCTGCTGGTGAAGCGCTATGGCGCGGTGCACCTGGTGGCGGGCCACGACTACCACTTCGGCCACAAAAACGCCGGAAACCCGGCGCTTTTGCAGCAGAAATGCCGTGAGCTGGGCCTGGGCTGCGACATCATTCCCAAGGTGGAATACGACGGCATCACCGTCAGCTCCACCTATATCCGCCAACTGGTGAAGGACGGTGAGCTGGAGAGGGCCGCCGAATTCCTGGGCCATCGCCACTGTCTCAGCCAGACGGTGAGCCACGGCTTCCGGTTTGGCCGCACCATCGGCATCCCCACCATCAACTTCACGGTGCCCGATCATGTGCTGGTGCCGGAAAAGGGCGTGTACGTCACCCGCGTATACCTGCCCAATGGCAGCAGCTACGCCGGTGTCACCAATGTGGGCACCCGGCCCACCGTCAGCGACAGCAGCGACGTGTCCATCGAGACGTTTTTGCTGGACTTTGACGGCGACCTGTATGGCAAGCGCATCCGGCTGGAGTTCTGCCGCCGTCTGCGGGCCGAGAAAAAGTTCGACTCCCCCCAGCAGTTGAAGGACGAAATCGAAAAAAACGTCGCCCAGACCCGGGCATACTTCCGGGAAACGGGCGAAGCGTGAAAAACACGGCGTCCCCCCGGGGAACGCCGTGTTTTTATGCTTCTGTCTCCACATAGATGTCCTCGCACGCCTGCTGGCCATCGATCAGCAGCGCCCGGCCCACCAGGGCCGCGTGCGCAGGATCAGGGTCGGTGTCCATAAGCTCCAGCGTGCGCTCCACCGCGTCGAACAGCCGCAGATACATTCTTTGATAGTCCGCCATTTTCCCGCCTCCTTATATGCCTATTTTAGTAAAGATATTTACTAAAATCAATAGTAAATATCTTTACTGGCTAAAATGTTGCATGGACAGGAGGCATGCAACATGGATTACCGAAGAAGGCTTCGTGATCTCCGTGAGGATCACGACAAAACGCAACAGGATATCGCCGATGTACTGGGTACGTCACAGACCATGTACGCCCGGTATGAGCGGGGCGCCAATGAGCTGCCGGTGCGCCATCTGCTGAAGCTGGCGGAGTACTATCAGGTGTCGGCAGACTATCTGCTGGGCCGCAGCGACGAGCCAAACGCCAACGGATAAGGCAAAAATAGTCAATTTTAAAAAGTAAATGATTATTCATATAAAAAGCACCCTGCATACAGATGTATGCAGGGTGCTTTTGTGTGTTGGCTGCAAGGTCACTGAAAACCGCGGTATTCCGTCGAATATGGCCGAAATCAAAGGGTTTCCTCAATATTAAACAATCGTTTACCATTGTTCTCCGTCAGCTCTGCCATCTCCTCGACGCTCACCCCCTTGAGCTGAGCCAGCTTCTCGGCAATGTAGAAAACATTGCGGGAGTCGTTGCGCTTGCCCCGCATGGGAACAGGGGACATATAGGGGGAATCCGTCTCGACGAGGATGCGGTCCAAGGGCACCATCTCCGCCACCTCCACGGTCTTGCGGGCGTTCTTGTAGGTGACGGGGCCGTCGAAGCCCAGGTACCAGCCCAGGGCCAGCAGCTCCCGTGCCATCTCCACGCTGCCGGAATAGCAGTGGAACACGCCCCGCAGCTTGGGGTACTCCTTCACGATGGCCAAAGAATCGCCGTGGGCCTCGCGGTCGTGGACGATCACCGGCAGATCCAGCTCCAGCGCCAGCTCCAGTTGGGCGCGGAACACCTGCTGCTGGAATTCCCGGGGCGGGTTTTCCGCCCAGTAGTAGTCCAGGCCGATCTCGCCGATGGCCACCACTTTGGGCTGTTGGGCCAGACGGCGCAGGACGTCGATGTGCTCCGGCAGGAAGTCGCCGCAGTTCTCCGGATGGATGCCCACGGCGGCGTAGACGTTGGGGTGCCGGGCCGCCAGCTCGACAGCCGCCTGAGAGGACGCCAGCGTGCAGCCGGGATCCACGATCAGGCCGTCGAAGGCGGTGATCACCGCGTCACGGTCGGCGTCAAAGGCCTCGTCGTCATAGTGGGCATGGGTGTCGAACAACCTCATGCCAGGGTGACCTTCCCCATCTCGGTGCCGTCGATGTACTTGGCCTTCAGCTCACGCAGGCGGGTCATGTGGGGCTGCTGCATGTGGACGCGCTGGTGCTCCTCGGTCTCCCACTGCTCGATCAGCAGCACCACGTT
>CAKTZN010000260.1 GCA_934635545.1 uncultured Oscillospiraceae bacterium
ACTCTGTCCGCCCCTAATGATAACCATACCATTTCTGATAGGGCGGACAGAGTCGTCCGCCCCTACAACGTAATCTGCGATATGTTTTCATTTCCGGCAAGGAGGTGGCGGCTTGCATCGTAAACAGAGCTTTTTGAGCGGCGCGGCCATTCTGGCGGGCGCGGTAGCCGTCACCAAGGTGCTGGGCGCCCTGTACAAGATCCCGCTGGGCAACCTGCTGGACAGCCAGGGCATGGCCCACTTTTACGCCGCGTATAACGTCTATAACCTGCTGCTGATGCTGTCCACGGCGGGACTGCCCCTGGCCGCCTCACGGCTGGTGGCACGCGCGGAGACGCTGGGCCGCCACGATCAAGCCCGGCAGGTGTTCCGCTGCGCGCTGGCGCTGCTGGGCGCCGTGGGACTGCTGTTCTCGGCGCTGATGTTCTGCCTGCCGGAGGCCATGGCGGGCGCCCTCCACGATCCCATGGCGGCTGCCGCCATCCGGGTGCTGGCCCCGTCGGTGCTGTGCGTGTGTCTGACCTCCGCCATCCGGGGCTATACCCAGGGGCTGGGCGACATGACCCCCACCGCCGTCAGCCAGGTCATCGAATCCGCCTGCAAGCTGGTGGTGGGATTGGGACTGTGCTTCTTTCTGCTCCGCAGCGGTGCCGCACCGGAGACCGGCGCCGCCGGTGCCATCGCGGGCGTCACCTGCGGCACGGCGCTGGGACTGCTGTTTCTGCTGTGGGCGCTGCACCGCTGCCCCCGCCAGCACGGCGGCGCGGTGGAGCCGTCAGGTGAGACCCTGCGGCAGCTTCTGAAGATCGGCGTCCCCATCACCGTGGCAGGCGGGGCCATGAGCCTGATGACCCTGCTGGATCAGTCCCTGGTGCTGGGCACGCTGCAAGCCCGCCTGGGCCTTTCCGCCAAGGCCGCCGCGGAGCTGTACGGCCAGTACACCTTCGGCATGACGCTGTTCGTGCTGCCGCCGTCGTTCATCTATCCCCTGTCCGTGTCCCTGATCCCCGCCATCACCCAGGCGAAAGCCCGGCATGACGAGGGCACGGCGGCCCGGCTCACCGCCTCGGCCCTGCGGATCACGGCGCTGCTGGCCTTCCCCATGGGAGCAGGCCTCAGCGTACTGGCCGGGCCGATCCTGCGGCTTTTGTATCCCGCCGTGCCGGACACGGCTCAGGCCGCCGCCTATCACCTGACGGTGCTGGGCATCGCCAGCATCTTCGTATGCCTGATGGTGGTGACCAACGGCATTCTGCAGGCCAACGGCAGGGAGAGCATCCCCATCTGGACGCTGCTGGCCGGCGGCGTGCTGAAGATCGTCACCAACTATCTGATGGTAGGCAATCCCGACATGGGCATCCGCGGCGCGCCGGTGGGCACGCTGTACAGCTACGCCCTGATCGTGGTGCTGAACATGATCGCCGTCCACCGCTGCATGAAGGGCCGGGTGGACTTCTTCCGCTGCCTGTGGCGGCCGGGCCTGTGTACCGTCGTGATGGCGCTGGCCGCCCGCTCCGCCTATGGCGTGCTGGCCGCCCATGTCTCCCAGAATCTGGCAGCCGTGGCCGCCATTGCCGCTGCCGCGGCGGTGTATGTGATCGTGGCCCTTGCCCTGGGCGCGGTGACTGCCGACGATCTGCACCACTTCAAAAAGGGCGAAAAATGGGCCCAGCGCCTGCATCTGCGGTGATTTTTTGCGTTTTCTGTGTAAAAAGGCTTGCAAACAGGCGACAAATATGGTAAATTTTCTATTGCGCCTTTCCCCGAAAGGCACTTTCTCTGTTCTTAATGCGGATACGCTTCGTTTTAGGATATGGTTCTACCAATG
This sequence comes from uncultured Oscillospiraceae bacterium, assembly GCA_934635545.1. Taxonomy (GTDB): domain Bacteria; phylum Bacillota; class Clostridia; order Oscillospirales; family Oscillospiraceae; genus Vescimonas. The sequence continues at coordinate 1,829 of CAKTZN010000260.1, forward strand.
AAAAAAATTTAGGAGGAAATACCCATGAATAAAACCGAACTGATCAATGCCGTCGCCGAGAAGGCCGGTCTGTCCAAGAAGGCTGCCGAGGCTGCTGTCAACGCCACCCTGTCCGCCATCACCGAGGGTCTGAAGACCGAGGAGAAGGTGCAGCTGGTGGGCTTCGGCTCTTTCGAGGTGAAGCACCGCGCCGAGCGTACCGGCCTGAATCCCCGCACCAAGGAGCCCGTCACCATCGCCGCTTCCAAGGTTCCCACCTTCAAGGCCGGCAAGGCGCTGAAGGACGCTATCAAGTAAAAAATCCTGGCACAAAATCTCTGAAATCTGAAAAAAGCTTCGCAGAATTCGCCGCCCGCCAAGGCGGCGAAAGCTGTCAAATCGTTTTTCGCCGCGGCGTGTACGTGGCGAAAAACACTTTGCGCGGAGAGAGTGTTCTTTCGCCCACTTCCGTGGGCGAAAGAACACGGGTCGAAGCGAATCTTGCTTATCAAAAAGGCATCGCCCTTTTGATAAAATAAGAAAAGCGGCTTCGCCGCTTTTCTTTTTACCCCCAAGGAGGACGCATCATGAGACTGGATAAATACCTGAAGGTCAGCCGCCTCATCAAGCGGCGCACCGTGGCCAACGAGGCCT
>CAKTZN010000261.1 GCA_934635545.1 uncultured Oscillospiraceae bacterium
TGGACGGCTATACCATCAAGCTGAACACCTTCCTCATCGACGAGAACGGCTCCGGCTTTTTGACCTACACCCTGTCCAATCCCAACGGCGTTGAACCGGATGAAAACGGCTACGGCGAGGTGTATACACCCCTGGATCCCTGGCTGATCATCGGCGATGACCCGAAAGGCTTCGACTATATGGACGCCAAGACCTATCTGGACACCGCCGCCACCACCGACACGGAGATGCATCTGGTGCTGTATTTCAGCGACTTCGGCTTTTGGCACAAGGGCGATGACCTGATCTTTGCCGTTGCCCGTCAAAGCGGCGGCGACTGGGGCGGCACCATCAGCATCTCGCCCATCGCCTATCTGCCTGTGACCACCTTTACCAGTGAGGACGGCAGCACGGTAGAGGTGTCCGCGCTGGGCATACACATGGATAAGCCCAACGCCATCACCAACCAGATCAGCGACCTGAACCCCAAGGAGCTGGTGCTGCACATGAAGGACGGCAGCCGGTATGCGGTGCAGAGTGACCGCGAGAATGTCCTGAACTGGGTGGTGGGTCTCGGCACGGTGGATGAGAACCACGATGAAAACGGCTGCACCTACAGCTTCAACCGGCTGGTGGACGTGGACGAGATCGAATCCGTCACCGCCGAGGGACATACGATCGTCTACCCTGAGCCCTTCACGGGCCTTGAGGATAAGATGCCTGATACGGAGGACATCGACTTCAATTACACCTATACGCGGTGACGCACTGTACTGTCGATAATCCGTTGTAGGGGCGGACGACTCTGTCCGCCCGCCGGTTTACGATGGCAGCTCCGATATGCGGCGGGGCGATGCACCCCAAGGGTACTTGTTCCGCTTCGCTCCACTGCGTGGGCATCGCCCCCTACGAAAGGTTTACCAATGAATTCCCCCGCCCCATGAAACAAAACCGGTCCCTGGCGCGTTATATTCCACAGAGACAGAATCCCACAGAAGGAGAGCGGCCATGTACACAGAATATCTATCCCAACAGGAGGCACCCCGGGAAGCGCCATCCCGGCAGGCGCCGCCCCCGCGCCGTGCCGCGCCACGGCGGCGCGATCCCCGGCGGGACAGGCAGCGGCGGATGATCATGGCCCTGGCGGCGCTGGTGCTGTTCCTGGCGGGGTTCATCTCCGGCTGCTGCGTGGGCCGCGGCCGCAGCGGCGGCGCGGAAAACGGCGGCGAGGGGAGCGGCACCGGCGGCGTAGGGACTGCCGTCAAGCCGCAGAAGAGCAACATCCCCGCCAGCATCACCCTGCCGGACTATGTGAAGGAGGATCTGCTGCCGGTGAATGAATACTCCCGCTGCGGCGACAAGCTCCAACGGGTCAACGCCGTGGTGATCCACTATGTGGGCAACCCCAACACCACCGCCTGGCAGAACCGCTCCTATTTCGAGAATCTGGCCACCAGTGGTGAGACCTCCGCCAGCAGCAACCTCATCGTGGGCCTGGAGGGCGAGGCGCTGCTGTGCGTGCCGCTGGACGAGGTGGCCTATTGCTCCAACGACCGGAATTACGATACCGTGTCCATCGAGTTCTGCCATCCCGACGCCGAGGGCAAGCCCAACCAGGCCACCTATGACACGCTGGTGAAGCTGACGGCGTGGCTGTGCGACCTGTACGGCCTGGACGCCAGGGAGGGCGTCATCCGCCACTACGACGTGACCGGCAAGCAGTGCCCCATGTACTTCGTGCAGAACGCCGCGGAGTGGACGCAGTTCCAGTCCGACGTGGCTAAGGCTATGAAATAGCAGAAATGGCAAAAGAGGCGGCCAAGCCGCCTCTTTTGGGTTATGTATCAGTCCTCATACTCCGGGGCCTTGCCCTGGTAGATGTTCTGCATCTCGCGGTCCACCTCGTAGATGGCGTCGCTGCACAGCCGCAGGCGGTTGCTCTCCGCCGGGCCCCAGTGCCGGTCGGACTTATACCGCAGCTCGTGCTCCAGGCTGGCCCACATGTCCATGGCGATGGTGCGGAGCTGGATCTCCACCGGCAGCTTCAGCGTCCCCTCGGAGATGACGATGGGCACCTCTACGATCAGGTGCAGGCTGCGATAGCCGGTCTCCTTGGGCTCCTTGATGTAGTCGGCCTCGCGGATGACGCGGAAGGACTCCGTCCGGGTCAGCAGGCCCCGCAGATAGTAGATGTCGTCCAGGTAGTTGCAGATGACCCGCACGCCCGCCATGTCCTGGATGTGGGCGTAGATGTTGTCGATGGTCAGGTCATAGCCCCGGCGCTTCAGCTTTTTGGCGGCGCTGTCCAGCGTCTTGATGCGGTGCTCGATGTGGTGGATGGGGGAGTGGTCGTACAGGCTGGCGAATTCCTCGTCCAGGATCTCCATCTGGGTCACGGCGATCTTCAGCGCGCTGCGGTACAGGTGCTTCACCCGCACCATCCCGGCGGCCATCTC
>CAKTZN010000262.1 GCA_934635545.1 uncultured Oscillospiraceae bacterium
TACCCACGAATCATGTCAGGCGGGGAACCGAGCAGCATTAAGAGGGATAGACATGTGCCGCGAGGAAGCCGGTTCCGCAGCTACATACGGAGGACTCTTTTTTGCGCCGCTTTTTCGGTACATAAAGCGGTGCTTTTCGGTACATAAACGGCCTTTATGTACCCAATAAAAACGGCTTTATGATCCTCATCAGAAAGGAGGCGGCGGCATGTATCAGGCACTGTACCGCAAGTGGCGGCCCAAGACCTTTTCAGAGGTGGTGGGGCAGGCCCATATCACCGATACCCTGCAGCGGCAGGTGGCCGAGGGCCGCGTGGGCCACGCTTATCTCTTCACTGGCACCCGGGGCACCGGCAAGACCACCTGCGCCCGGATCCTGGCCAAGGCCGTCAACTGTGAGCATCCCATCGACGGCGCACCCTGCTGTGCGTGCGACGCCTGCCGCGGCATCGACAGCGGCACGCTGCTGGATGTGACGGAGCTGGACGCCGCCTCCAACAACGGCGTGGATCAGGTGCGTGCTCTGCGGGAGGAGGCGGTCTACACCCCCTCCGTGCTGAAAAAGCGGGTGTACATCATCGACGAGGTACACATGCTGTCCATCGCCGCCTTCAACGCCCTGCTGAAAATTCTGGAGGAGCCGCCGGAGCACCTGCTGTTCATTCTGGCCACCACGGAGCTGCACAAGGTCCCGGCCACCATTCTCTCCCGCTGCCAGCGGTTCTCCTTCAAGCGGCTGCTGCCCCGTGACATCCAGCAGCAGCTCCTGCACATTGCGGCGGAGGAGCACATCGACCTGAGCCCCGACGGCGCGGAGCTGCTGGCCCGGATGGCCAACGGCGCCATGCGGGACGCCCTGTCCCTGCTGGATCAGTGCCGGGCGGTGGAGGGCGTTATCGACAACGCCGCGGTGCTGGAGGTACTGGGCCTTGCCGGAGCCACCCAGACGGTGCAGTTGATGCGCTGCGTGCTGGAGCGGCGCACCGGCGACGCGCTGGCGCTGTTTGACCAGCTATACCGCAGCGGCAAGGACGTGGCGGCGCTTTTGAGCGAGATGAGCGACCTGTGCCGGGATATGACCATTCTCAAAGCCGCGCCTGACGGCGGCAGCGCCCTGCTGACGGGACTTTACGACCGCAGAACGCTGTCCGAGCTGGCGGGCGAACAGCCCATGACACGGTTTTTGTATCTGACGGAGACGCTGCAGCAGTGCTGCGCGGCGCTGCCGGACAGCATCCGGCCCCGCACCGACGCGGAGCTGTGCCTGCTGAAGCTGTGCGATGAGACACTCAGCGGCGACCTGCCGGCCCTGTGCCAGCGGGTGACGGCGCTGGAAAGCGGTGCGGCGGCCCAGCCCGTATCCGCACCGCCGAAGAAGACCGCCCAGGAGCGGCCCGCGCCGCCGGTGCGGGATATCCCCATCGAGACGCGGTACGACGAAGCGCCGCCTCCCCCGGAGGAGTACGGTGAGCGGGTGTTTGACATTCCCGAGGATGTACCCCCTCCCCCGCCCCGACCTGTCCGCAGGACGGAACCGGCGCAAAGCGCCGCCCCGGCGGGTGCGGCCTCCGGCGACACGTCGGTCTGGCTGCGGCTGCTGGATCAGTACAAGGGACGGCTGAGCGTGAAAGACCGGGTATTCCTGAACATGGCCAGCGGCGTGGTGGAGGACGGCTGTCTGACGGTGCTGTGCCAGAACGATTTCGTAAAGGCCTCCCTGGACAACGAAGCGGTGCTGTCGGTGCTGCGGGAGGTCACCACCAACGAGCTGGGCACCCCGGTACGGGTACAGCTCACAGTGGGCACCGCGCCCAAGGCCGCACCCCGGCCCGCCCCGAAGGCGGCGCCTGCCCCGGCACCCAAGGCAGCACCAAAGCCGGCACCCAGACCGGAGCCCGCACCGGAACCAACCCCTGCGCCGGAACCGGCGCCCCCCGCCAAGGCGGAGGAAACGCCCCCCTGGGAGGAGCCGCCCGCTCCGGCAGCACCGGCAGAGGGCGACGCGCTGGACGCCCTGACCAACAAGGGCCAGCAACTGGAAAATTTCAAGATCACATAACATAATATCATAAGGAGAACGAACGATATGGCAAAGGGATACAGTGCAAGAGGCGGCTTTGGCGGCAGCCAGGGCCAGATGATGCGCCAGCAGCAGATGCAGCAGAAGATCATGCAGATGCAGCAGCAGATGGCCAAGGCGCAGGAGGATGTGGAGAATACCGACTTTACCGCCAGCGTGGGCGGCGGCGCGGTACAGGCCGTTGTCAGCGGCAAGAAGGAGCTGAAGGCCCTGACCATTCAGCCGGACGCCGTGGATCCGCAGGATGTGGAGATGCTGCAGGATCTGGTGATCTCCGCCGTCAACGAGGCGCTGCGCCAGGCGGACGAGGCCATGAACAACTCCATGAACAGCTTCACCGGCGGA
>CAKTZN010000263.1 GCA_934635545.1 uncultured Oscillospiraceae bacterium
GAGCTGGTGGAGCAGCGCAAGGCCGAGGAGAAGGCCAAGGCCAACGCCCCTGTCACCAAGGTCTCTCTGGAGGATCTGTTCAGCCAGATCCAGGCCGGTGAGATGAAGAACCTGAACCTGATCGTCAAGGCCGACGTACAGGGCAGCGTGGAGGCCGTGAAGGCTTCCCTGGAGAAGATCAGCAACGACGAGGTCCGCGTGCGCGTCATCCACGGCGGTGTGGGCGCCATCAACGAATCCGACGTGATGCTGGCCTCCACCTCTCAGGCCATCATCGTGGGCTTCAACGTCCGGCCCGACGCCGCCGCCCGCGACAGCGCCGCCCGCGCCAACGTGGACATGCGGATGTACCGCGTCATCTACGACGCCATCAACGAGATCGAGGCCGCCATGAAGGGCATGCTGGCCCCCAAGTACCGCGAGGTGGTGCTGGGCCATGCCGAGGTGCGCCAGACCTACAAGGTCTCCGGCGTGGGCACCGTGGCGGGCTGCTATGTGCAGGACGGCAAGCTGCAGCGTAAGGACTGCCAGGTGCGTCTGGTGCGCGACGGCATCGTCATTCACGAGGGCGTGCTGGCCTCTCTGCAGCGGTTCAAGGACTCCGTCAAGGAGGTCGTGTCCGGTTACGAGTGCGGCCTGAGCATTGAGAAATACAACGACATCAAGGAAGGCGACATCGTGGAGGCCTTCACGATGGAGGAGATCCCCCAGTAAACTTAGCTGGCGCAAAATCTTGCGATTTTGCTGCCAAAGAGTTTGCGGCCGACTGCGCGCACCCGTTGGTGATAGTGCAATGCAAATCCAGACGGATGCTACAGCGGCATAGCCGCTGAGATCGGCACTAAAAACATGCCCCCGGCATATTTTCTTAACGTGCCGACGTCAGAAAAATGATTTAATTATTTCGCGTCTGCGGACGCGAACTCTGCGAGGCTACTATATTACGAGGGGCGGGCAGTGCGCCCGCCCCTTTTCCATGAAAGGAGCGAAAGTATGGCATCCAACCGTATCGGACGCATTAACGAGGAGATCCAGCGGGAGCTGTCCGGCCTGCTGCGCACGGTGAAGGATCCCCGTGTGGCGGACGCCCTGCTGACCATCACCCATGTGGACACCACCAGTGACCTGCGCTATGCCCGGGTCTACATCAGCGCCATGGACCGCACCGATGAGAAGGATCTCATGCGTGGCCTGAAGTCCGCCAGCGGCTATCTGCGCCACGAGCTGGGCCAGAAGCTGCAGCTACGCTATACGCCGGAGCTGCAGTTCTTCGCCGATGACTCCATCGCCCATGGCGCCCACATTCTGGACATGCTGCATCACGTCAAGCCCGCCAACCCCGCCAACGCGGACATCGTGCTGCCGGAGGACAAGTGATGGAGCGGCCCGTGTTGACCGCCCGCGAGGCCGCCGGGTATCTGGAGGCGCTGGACAACGTGCTGCTGCTGACCCATGTGCGGCCTGACGGCGACACCATCGGCAGCGCGGCGGCCCTGTGCCGGGCCCTGCGGGACTGCGGCCAGACCGCGTATCTGCTGCCCAATCCGGAGATCACCGCCACCTATGCGCCCTACGCCGCCCCCTACTGGGCCCCGGAGGGCTGGGAGGCGGAGCATATCGTCAGCGTGGACATCGCCGACGTGAGTCTACTGCCGGAGAACGCCAGGCCCTATCAGGAGCGCATCGAGTTGGCCATCGACCACCATCCCTCCCAGGGCTTTTTCGCCCGCAACACCTGTCTGGAGGCGGACAGCGCCGCCTGCGGCGAGATCGTATATGAGATCATCCAGCATCTCACCGCCCTGACGGCGGACATCGCCCTGCCGCTGTATGTGGCCGTCAGTACCGACTGCGGCGGCTTTCAGTACGGCAACACCACCGCCCGCACCCACCGCATCGCGGCGGCGCTGATGGACGCGGTGGACGTGGCGGCGGTGAACAAGGCCCTGTTCCGCACCAAGAGCCGGGTGCGGCTGGCCATGGAGTCCCGCATGGTGGCGGACATGAAGCTGTTCGACCACGAGCGTGTGGTCATTATGGAGATACCCCTCAGTCTGCGGCAGGAGATGCAGGCCACCGACGCGGACATTGAGGAGCTGAGCGCCCTGCCCGCCCTGGTGGAGGGCACCGACTGCGGCGTGACGCTGCGGGAGCTGACGGCGGAGCGGATCAAAGTCTCTGTCCGCACCGGCCCGCGGGTGGACGCCTGCGCGTTGTGCCGCATCCTGGGCGGCGGCGGACACCATGCCGCGGCAGGCGCCACGGTGGACGGCACGCTGGACGAGGTGCGCATGGCGGTGCTGGCCGCGTACCGGAAGGTCACAGGAGCATAAGAGGGTAGGGGTATTTCGCGCCCCGGCGCGACCTACTTTTGTCTACAGTGACAAAAGTAGGCAAAAGCACCGGAAGGAACCTCCGGTTCC
>CAKTZN010000264.1 GCA_934635545.1 uncultured Oscillospiraceae bacterium
CCCATGGGGCCGAAGTAGATGACGGCGTCCTTCTGCTCACTGTTGCGCAGGGCGGTGGCGATGATGTGCTCCACCGAGTGCATCTGGGCGTTGGTCAGCAGGTCGCCGGTGTTGGGCTTCTTGAAGCGCAGGTCAAAGGTGGTGACGCTGCCGTCCCGACGGCTGAGATACAGCCCCGGCGTCAGCACGTCGTGGTTCACGGTAAAGCTTGCGATACGTTCCATGGTTCAGTCCTCCAGATGGTCCACAAAGGCCATGACGACGGCGTTCAGGTCCCGCATGGCGGTGGGGAAATTAAAGTTGTAGTCGTGCTTGCTGGTCAGGCAGTCGGACACGGATTTCAACGCCATAAAGGGTACGCCGCAGCGACAGCACACCTGGGCCACCGCGCCGCCCTCCATCTCGCACAGCAGGGGGTGGAAGGTGTCCCGCACCCAGTCGGCACGTTCACCGGGGATGCCGAACCAGTCGCCGGTGGCTACGGTGCCGGTGCGGTAGGGATAGCCGGTCTTGTCCATGGCGGCCTTTGCCTTTTCAAAATCGGCGGTGGGGAAGTCCACACGGTTGACGGTGGACACCAGCCCGATGGGGTCGCCCACGCCGGTGGTGTCCACATCGTGCTGGACGAATTTCTCCGCCAGCACCAGCGTGCCGATGGGCACCTCCTCAAAGCAGCCCGCCACACCGGCGTTGAGGATCAGGTCGGGGTGATAGCGCTCGACCAGCAGCGCGGCGGCCATGGCGGCGTTCACCTTGCCCACGCCGCCGCAGCAGGCGATGACGTTGGGCCGGATGCGGTAAAAGGACACGCCGTGTACCGTCTCCATGGGCGCGGCCCCGTGGATGAGGCTGTCGATCTCCGACGGCATGGCGTAGAAAAGGGCGATATGCATAGGTACAGACCTCGTTTCGTTGTGTTGCTCCTATTGTAAATATGGCGCGGGGCAAATGTCAAGTTGCATTTACGGCGCAGGTAGGGTAAAATGAAGGAAAATGACTGGGAAAGGAGCCCCATCTATGACCGTTGCGGGGATCATCTGTGAATTCAATCCGCTTCACAGCGGCCACGCCTATCTGATGGCGCGGCTGCGGCAGCAGGGCGCGGACGCCGTGGTCTGCGCCATGAGCGGCAACTTCGTCCAGCGGGGCGAGCCCGCGCTGGTGAACAAGCTCTCCCGCGCGGAGATGGCGGTGGACTGCGGCGCAGATCTGGTGCTGGAGCTGCCCACCCCGTGGGCCATGGCCACGGCGGAGACCTTCGCCCGGGGCGGCGTGACGCTGCTCCGCATGGCGGGCTGCACCCACATCGGCTTCGGCAGCGAGTGCGGCGACACCGCGGCGCTGCAAGCGACGGCAGATGCCCTCCTCTCCCCTGATCTCCAGGCGGATATCCGTGCGGCGCTGGCGGAGGGCGTTACCTATGCCGCCGCCCGCCAGAAGGCCGTGGAGGCCCGTCTGGGCAGCAGCGCGGCGGTGCTGCGCCAGCCCAACGACACCCTGGCGGTGGAATACCTGAAGGCCTGCCGCCAGCGAAACGCCCTCCTCTCCCCTATCGTCATCCCCCGCGTCGGCGCCGCCCACGACGGCGCGGCGGAGGCGGGCTATGCCTCCGCCTCCCACATCCGGCAGTTGGTGCGGCAGGACGCCCTTGACCGGGCCCTCCCCTATTTGCCGGAAGCCGCGGCGGCGGTGCTGCACCGTGAGCTGGCGGCGAGGCGTGTGACGGATATCCGGAATGTGGAGCGGGCCATTCTGGCCCGTCTGCGGCAAATGACGGAAGCGGAATTCGCCGCCTATGACGGCGGCGGCGAGGGCCTGTACCACCGGGTATACGACGCGGTGCGCCGCTGCGCCACGGTGGAGGAGCTGCTGGCGGCGGTGAAGACCAAGCGCTATCCGGCGGCCCGGCTGCGGCGTCTGGTGCTTGCGGCATGGCTGGGGCTCCCCCAAGCGCCGGAGACCGTGCCCTACGCCCGGGTGCTGGCGGCCAACGAGACGGGCCGCGGTCTGCTGCGGCAGATGCGGAGGGCGGAGCAGCCGGTGCTGACCAAGGCGGCGGACGTGGCGGCCCTGGGCAGCGCCGCGGCGGAGCTGTTCCGCCGCGAGGCGGCGTATACCGACCTCTACACCCTGGCCTACGGCGACCTGACCCAGTCCCGCCCCGGCAGCGACTGGCGGCTGACCCCCATCATGCGATAAAAAAAGAAGCGAGATCGATCTCTCGCTTCTTTTTTATTGCTGATTTATGCCCCGCGCATGGGCTCGTTGCCCTTCTTGCGCAGGCGGATGCGGTCAGAGATCATGGCGATGAACTCCGAATTGGTGGGCTTGCCCTTGGCGCTGTTGACGGTGTAGCCGAAATAGCTCTGCAGCGTCTCCAGATCGCCCCGGTCCCATGCCACCTCGATGGCGTGGCGGATGGC
>CAKTZN010000265.1 GCA_934635545.1 uncultured Oscillospiraceae bacterium
GAACAGCTCGATCATGTCCAGCTTTTCGCCGGTGCCCACGAACTTGATGGGCTTTCCGGTGGTGGCCCGGATGGACAAGGCCGCGCCGCCGCGGGCGTCGCCGTCCAGCTTGGTCAGCATCACGCCGTCGATGCCCAGCGCGTCGTCGAAGGCCTTGGCGGCGTTGACGGCGTCCTGGCCGGTCATGGCGTCCACCACCAGCAGGATCTCGTTGGGCTTCACCGCCGCCTTAATGTTCCGCAGCTCGTCCATCAGCGCCTCGTCGATATGCAGGCGGCCGGCGGTATCCAGGAACACCATGTCGTTGCCGTGGTCGGCGGCGTACTTCACCGCCTCCCTGGCGATGGTCACGGGGTCGATCTGCCCCATCTCAAACACAGGGATGTCGAGCTGCTTGCCCACCACCTGCAACTGGTTGATGGCGGCGGGACGGTACACGTCGCAGGCCGCCAGCAGCGGGCGCTTGCCGAACTGGCGGCGCATCAGGCCCGCCAGCTTGGCGCCGTTGGTGGTTTTACCGGCGCCCTGAAGGCCCACCATCATCACCACGGTGGGGCCGCGGTTGGCGGTGTTCAGCCGGGCGTTGGTGCTGCCCATCAGCTTTGTCAGCTCTTCGTTGACGATCTTGATGATCTGCTGGGCAGGGGTCAGGCTGTCCAGCACGTCGCTGCCCACGCAGCGCTCGGTGACCTGGGCCACGAAATCCTTGACCACCTTATAGCTGACGTCGGCCTCCAGCAGGGCGAGGCGCACCTCGCGCATACCGGTGCGGACATCGGCCTCGGTCAGGCGGCCCTTGCCCTTCAGACTTTTGAATACGGCGTTTAATTTTTCAGACAGTCCTTCAAATGCCATATTTACTCCTTTAATCCGGCGGTGTTCTCCATGATCTCCGTCGCCAGCGCCTCCAGTTGGGGGTTCTCATACTGGCGGTAGTTCAGCGTTTTGATCTGCTGGGCCGCCTCCTCGATGGCGGCGATCTTGGGCTGCATCTGCATGAAGCGGCGGATGAGGCCCGTTTTATCCTCGATCTCCTGCATGGACGCCTCGGCCCGGACGATCACGTCCCGCACGCCCTGCCGGGAAATACCGTAATTCTCGGCGATCTCGCCCAGGGACAGATCCTCGTTATAGTACAAATCGAAGAATTCCTTCTGCCGCTCTGTCAGGGTCTCGCCGTAAAAGTCGAACAGCATGGTCATGCGGTAGGTCTGGTTTTTCACGGATGGCTCCCCTTTCTGTAAAGCGTATCGCCTTTATGTAAAGTTTTGAACCTTTACAACAGCAATTATGATACACGATTTTGGGCAAAATGTCAAGGCGAAAATCGCCGGTATGCCTGATTTTTTATCAGGAAAGAAGCGGTTTTCACCTCTCCTTTGGATATCGTACCAAAAATCTCCATACAGCGCATGTCCAAAGGCTCCCCTGTGCAAGGGGAGCTGTCGAGCACAAGCGAGACTGAGGGGTTGTCCGGGCGGCTGTCCGGTTTACGACAATCCCTCCGTCACCTTCGGTGACACCTCCCTTTACACAAGGGAGGCTTTAGCCGCTCGTTCTATATCAGGCTGAAAAGGAGCGGTTTTCACCGCTCCTTTTCAAAATAGTCTCGCAGAGTTCGCGCTGCGCACAGCGCGAATCATTCAAATCGTTTTTTGCCGCGGCGTGTACGTGGCAAAAAATACTTCTCGGTTCAGCAAGTACCAAAGGCGCGCAGCGAACCGCAATCCCTTTTGGCAATGAAATCGAAGATTTCATGCCAGTGTTTTTTACTCTACAACTACGCCGCGCTTTTTGAACTCCTCCACCATCAGATCCAGATCAGGCTCGATGTGGACGGGGGAACCGGCGGACTTGATGGCGTTGGCCACGTCCTTCAGGCCGTTGCCGGTGACCACGGACACCACGGTGGCGTCGTGGGGGATCAGGCCCTCCTCGCAGGCCTTCTTCAGGGCCGCCGCGCCGGTGACGCCCGCAGGCTCACCGAACACACCGCAGGTGCGGCCCAGCAGACGCTGTGCCGCCAGGATCTCCTCATCGGACACGTTGACGGCGATGCCGTTGGACTCGCGGATGGCAGCCAGGGCCTTGTCGGCGTTGCGGGGCACGCCCACGCTGATGGAGTCGGCGATGGTGTTCTCCTCCATGGGCTCCCAGGGCTTGTTCTCCTGGATGGCGCGGTTGATGGGATAGCAGCCCAGAGACTGGGCGGAGATCAGGCGGGGCAGCTTGTCGATGAAGCCGATGGCGTACAGATCCTTGAAGCCCTTCCACACACCGGCGATGGTGCAGCCGTCACCCACGGAGATGGCCAGATAGTCGGGCATCTCCCAGTTGAGCTGCTCGGCGATCTCCAGCGCCACGGTCTTCTTGCCCTCGCTGAGGTAGGGGTTGATGGCGGCGTTGCGGTTGTA